>CAZXIP010000004.1:18033-31674 GCA_964640755.1 uncultured Smithella sp.
TTTGTATAGTTAAGTATAGAAGTCGTGCTCTTGTGTGTCAAGAGGATTTTGGGGATTTTGGGCATACAAATCACTACCGACGATAAACATTGACATCACGTTGCTTGCGCTTATTATTCAATTGACATGTATGACAGACAATTCTATAGTTAACAAATAAATAGGTGATGTCTTGCCATAGAAGGAGAAAATGCGCGTATACATAGGTTTTGACGATACGGATGTTCTGGGTTCGGACATTGGCACGGGTAAACTGGCTCGTCGTTACGAACAGCTTATCCCGGCGTCATGTAATGTATGGGGTGTTGTTCGTCAGCAGCTTCTGGTGGATCCAGCCATACCCTATACCTCCCATAACAGCTCGGCCTGTGTGATAGTGGACTGCTCCAATGCGTCGCTTGTTGAAGACTTGAAAACCGCTGCGATTGCCCACATAGAAGCCATGTCTCTTCCGGGCAGTGATCCAGGGCTTTGTGTGGTAATTGATGGTGACCCGGTTTTACCCGCACTTGAGTCCTTCGGATTTCTGTGCACTGCAAAGGTCGTATCTCAGCGTGACGCGATAAAAGCGGCCGGCAGCGCTCATCTTTCTGGCCACGGCGGCACAAACGATGGCATCATCGGCGCAGCTGCCGCTGTCGGCCTGACTGCTTCAGGTTGGAGTGGGCGCTTTATTGAATACTCGGATTTAAGAACATTTCCCGATAGCGTAGCAGTTTCAGACCTGATGCAGAAGGGTATCCGGGTGGTTTCTCTGGATAGGGACGCCGGCTGTCCGCGTCCAGAAGATAAAGTGGACACAAAAGGATGGTTGCGACCCAGGCTTTGGGGGCATGTCGTTGTGCTTCCCGTAAAACCCGCAGGTGTTGGTATATGGGAAAGCTTGGGAGAAAAACGAAACCCTAACAAACAAAAGACTTAGGGAGGTATCATGATGTCAGGGAAAATATTTTATCGTGAACGGCACAAAGTAGGAACTAAAGAGAAGAAACCTCGCTTCAAGCTGGTGGCGGTTGCCGATGCGACCATCACGTTTTATGCCGACCATCTGCGTAAGAAGGAGCTGGAAGAAATTGCCGCTTCAGTGGGAGCGGATCTGATTCTGCTTAAGGCTCCCAAAGATGGCAAAGTCAAAGAAGATGAGATCGCGGTTAAGGAGTAGAAACGATGGCCCTGATAAGAGAACGCGACGGAAGACGGCTGCATGTTAAAAGCAAGTTAATGGGCGAAAGCCTCGTAGGAAAAACATTTCTGGACAGCCTGCAGGTTGCCCCGCAGGAGCGGCTGTTTCCGGACGTCAACATTGTTAAGATTGGTGGACAATCCATCTGTGACAGGGGTGCAAAAGCTTTACCCGCCATCGTCAAAGAGATTGTTGCCAACTCCAAAAAGCACAAGATCCTTCTGACAACGGGCGGCGGAACCCGCAGCCGCCACATTTATTCAATCGGACTTGAACTAGGTATGCCGACAGGGATCATCGCGAAATTCGGCAGTTCCGTCTCCGAACAAAACGCACTTCTCGTCGCCACGCTTTTGACCCCGTGGGGAGGCATCAAGATCGGTCATGATGAAATCACCAAATTGTCAACCTACTTTGCCCAGGGGTGCATCCCCGTTATGCACGGAATGCCCCCTTACGATTACTTTGCCCTTCCCGCACCCAAATGGCGCATTCCCATCCACCGGACCGACGTCGGCACTCTAATCATGGCCGACTTGATCGGTGCGCGAAGCTGCATTTTCGTCAAGGATGAAAAGGGGCTCTACACGGACGATCCCAAGAAAAACAACAAGGCGTCATTTATTTCCAAAATCAGTGTAAAAGAACTGCTGGCAAAAAATCTGGACGATCTGATCATCGAACGCCCCTGCCTGGAAATTCTCCAAAACAGCGAAGTGCTCGACCGGATTCAGATCATTAACGGCCTGGAAAAGGGAAACATTACCAAGGCGCTCGCCGGAAAACCCGTGGGGACAATAATTTATAAATAAGATCAGTTCACGGCCAGACCGTTTAGGGTTTGCAGCCGGGGAAACCTGGCACAATATTGGGAGTCGGGATTGACAGCTTAAATAAAGGGGTCCGGAGATTCCTCTCCAGACCCCTTTTATAGACAGGTAGGTTAAGAATCTTGGCTGAACTGGGCAAGTGGCTATTGAATATTGATAAGTGTTCGAAACCCGCGTTTGCCTTATTTGCTTTTCAGCACGGGAAATACCAGTTTCCCGCCGTGTTCACCGATAATAGAAACCAACGGCAGGCACAGAAAAATCAGCACCGGCACATTTTTTTCCCAACCGGCAGGATTTTGCAGAATCGCTGGTCTGAAGATAAGTGCCGCGATGATAATAACATCAAAAACCAAAAGCAAAACGGAAAAAACAGTTTTGCGGATAATTATGGGATTGCGCTTGCCTGAGTAATTAACCAGCCATGCGAGGATTCCCGTGCCTATTGCCGCCGGTAAAGATAATGTTCCTAAAACATAGAGATAGAAAACGGCGTCAAGCAGTCCCTGCGCCGGATTGATCAGATAATACCAGGCCAGAAAAAGCGGGGCGATAATAAAAATCGCCATGGGAAAATGAACGACCATTGGGTGCGGATGCCGTTTGAAAAACGGATAAGCATCCAAAAACGTTATCAGCCAACCCGGAAGAAACGGCGGCTTAACCTCTGTTTCTTTCGCCAATGTTCCCTTTGCCTGGATTTTTCCCAACACATCCCTGCCGTGAGGCGATGCGGCAATGGCCTCGGTCAGATCAGTGCCTGCCTGATGCCTGTTCATATGCGCGCCGTTTTTCCACAGGCGGTTGCCCGTAACATCATATACTTTCCCATCCACGGCAACTAAAGCCTGGCGGCCTTCCTTGCCATCGTGTTTTGCTAAACTATCACTGTCAAATTCCATCTTGTTTTCCTCCTCGTGTAAGGTAGTCATATTTTATGGCATTATTGAGTATTTATGAAACGGCTGCTTAAGAAAAACTTTATTAGACAATGTCTGTCAAGCCAAGGATCGGTCGGGACTTTTAAAATCAGCTGATATTTTTTCAAGCCATCTGACGGTTTTATGATTTGAACGCCTTCGAACATAATATCTCCTGACCCTGCCTGGGTTCAATCCTGAACCTGTACCATCGCCCTTCCCTTCTCTCGGAGTTGAACCAACGGACTTCGTATATCCCCATTTTGGCGTCGGTCATATCACCTGTAAAGATCACCGAGAGATCATAGCCATCATCGTTGACAGGGATACCATCCATTTCCAGGAGGAACCATTTTGCCCCGTCATCGCTGTACTCGATCGATACCAGACGACGGTGAAAGTCGACAAGCGTCGGGGGAACATCGGCCCACCGGAGGAGCCAATGCTCTTCCCCGTCGTCAGACCTCTGAAGTTCTGGTTCCGCAAGCGTCACCCGCCGGCCCTGCGGTGAATCATACTCACGGTAGAATGTTTTTCCCGTAAGCCGGAACGTCCATGTCCCGGGTATGTCAAACAATTCTGCCTGACGCGCCAGATCACCGACGACCCTGGCGGCTTGCGCGGCGATGAAGGGATTTGTATTGGGGCCATAGAGCGTGTGGCCGGCCTCGTAGCGTTGTTGGGCGTACTCCTCGGGGGTGGTGCAGTAACCGGTATAGCCATTGGAAACACTCAACACCACAAAGTGTGTATCCGCAGGCATGCCGCCCTTAAGCGCTTCTTTCCGACAGGCCTCGGCAATGCGCCGTCCTGATTCCATGGTGACCTCGTAGGGAAGAGGAAGAAGAACCATATCATGCAGCCGGATGGCCTGAAAGGTGATCCTGTGCGGAAATTCATCCCTTGGCAGGATGAGCGACTGGAAAGGCCAGAGGGCTATCCGCCTGTTGCCATGGCATCCGTTGGTAAAGATCCACCGTTTGGATCCTTCTTTAAAAAACGGCAGCCAGTTTAGAACGGGCGTGGGACCGCCGTCATACGCGCCTGCAAGCAAGGTATTTCCCACTTGGGGAGGATCGCATATCTCAATCCCGTCGATGGTGTTGTTTTGGTAATAATCGATCTCCCGCAGGGCCGCACCAACCCTCACCCTGCCGCTGAGTTGTTTTTCCAGCGAGTTGAAAAGCCCGATCGCCTTCCTCCCCAAGCCGACACCGATCCTTCTGGACTCCCTGTATCCCGCTTTATCACAGATGATGTCCGGTGCAATGTCTGCATGGGTGCTGTTGACCACGGCGTGGACAAATCCTTTAGTTTTGTATTTTCTCGCGATCTCCCATTCGAGCTCTCTTTCGATGTAAGCAAAGACATCGGCGTTGTAAAGGGTGTTCTGCGAAGGCACGGTGGTGCCGTGGATCGAGAAGCTGGTGAGAGCACCGGCTGGCTGGTAGGCGCCGCTTTCAGTATCCAGGCAATCGACGCGTACCATATGCATCGTGGGATTTACCGCCTTGCGAATGTCCTCCGCCTTCTCGATGCCGGCGTTTCGGTTTGCCCGGTAGGCCAGGATGCTGCGGTTGCGCGTGAAACCATAGACTTCAGTGCTCCCCGTGGCAAGCCTGGCGGGTCTTCTGCTGTTGTATGCATCAATGATTGCAGCGGCGATCTGGCCGGTTACAAAGTCGAAAAATTTCATGTCCAGCCCGCCTGCATTTGCCGTATGCATCAGGTAAAAATTGCTTCCCGACAAGTTGCCGGGACCGGAATGCGTGTGGGTCGCGGACAGCATGATCCCTTTCAGATCGAGGTCAGTCTTATCGGCCACCAGCTCGGCAACCCGGCGGTGCACCAGCTCAGAACCTGTCAGGAGATCGCACTGGACCAGGGCCACGGGCCCTTTATCCACGGGCTTAAGGTAGATAACACGGGCATACAGGCGCGTACGAAAGCCCTTCCCGTAATTTGCGTTGGCTGAATAGCCCGCCAGAGGCATGCCTGGCCGCGGGGTGATGTCCGCCCTGCCGACACCTGCCAAAAGTGACGTATTGCGCTCCGAAGCCAGAGGCGTCGCCCGACGCACCTCCAGATTGATGGAGGAACTGCAACCTATTGCGACACATACCGCCAGCAAAACAGCAACCCTCTTCATCCCTCGCAACATTTTCAACCTCCCGTACATCTTTTTCCCGTCACTACGTGCATTAGACTCTTTTAAGGCATGAAAATCAGAAAACGATTGTATATGATTAGTATGATACATGAATTCGCATCCGTAAAGCACTTTTTAATTGGCCTTGTACAATCCATTTAGGTTTTACGATTTTAAAAGATATTTCTTGACTTGCAGGCGACTGGTCTTTTACGGTAGTGCCGGGTCTGAATAAAGGGTGTCATCAATGGACACTTAAGAAAAATTGAGAGAAATACTGGATGCTCATCCTGCCACGGCGCCAAAGGCAGAATCAATCGATCAGATACTGCGTATCCTTTTCACACCGGAAGATGCAGGCATTGCCATCCACATGAGTTATAAACCGAAAAAGGCAGACGGGAAGCTTTTATGAAGGTCATGCAGAGTTAATGGCGGTACTGCATGGTTTATCTTTCATGGTCTCGAAGGTGCGATTCTACATATGAAGGTTTCCAAAAGGATGGAACCTCTCCGGACTTTTCGCAGATACTTAAACACATACCTGACGGAGAATCAGAAAAAGCATGCATGAACTTCCCGTTACTGAAAGCATTTTGAAAATCGTGCTGAAGCACGCAGACAAAAATAATGTCCGGCAGGTAATGGCTATTCATCTTCGGATCGGGAAACTCAGTGATCTTGAAGATGATTGGATCCAGCGTTATTTTGATTATTTGAGCAAAGGCACTGTGGCCCAGGGCGCAAAACTGATCATTGAACGCACACCAATCATCCTGCAGTGCAACAGTTGCAAAGCATCCTACGAAGGGGACATAGCAACAATTGGTGATGCCGCCTGTCCGGCCTGCGGGCAAACGGACAGCACATTGATTTCCGGACGGGAGTACTACATCAAGGATATGGAGGTACAGTGATGGACGATGTCAGGATGATTGAAGTAAAAGAAGAAATTCTGGCCGACAACAACCAGGTGGCGGAAGGTGTCCGCGATCAGTTGCGCAGTAAAAAGACCCTGCTCGTCAATTTAATGTCCTCACCGGGATCAGGCAAGACCAGCCTCATCCTCCGGACGGTTGAAGGACTGAAACAGGGTGTGAAGCTTGGCGTCATCGAAGCGGACATTGATTCCAAGGTGGACGCGGAAAAAGTGGCAGCCAGGGGAATTCCGGCAATTCAGCTTCGGACCGGCGGTTTTTGTCATCTTGATGCGACGATGGTCACGCAGGGCATTGATGCCCTGGCCGCAAATGATTTAGACCTGATCATTATTGAGAATGTCGGCAATCTGGTTTGCCCTGCCGAGTTTGATACGGGGGCGCACAAAAACGTAATGATCCTGAGCGTTCCCGAAGGCGACGACAAACCTCTCAAATATCCGCTCATGTTCAGCATCTGCGATGTCCTGCTGGTCAACAAAATTGATTACATGTCCTTGAGCGACTTTGATCCGGCCGCAATGCGCAAAAGAGTCCTTGCCTTGAATCCGAATATTAGAATTATCGAGGTATCCTGTAAAACAGGAGCGGGCATTGAGGAATGGATTGCCTGGCTTCAAAAAGAAGTAGCATCTTTTCGTTCAGGTCAAAGGAGTAAATGAACATGTCCCAGGAAATGATTGTTCTGGTTTCTACAGCAGCTTTTCTGGGTTTCTTTCACACCCTGCTGGGCCCCGACCACTACCTTCCTTTTATTGTAATGGGAAAGGCCAGACAATGGTCAATGGCCAGGACAACATGGATTACCGTGTTGTGCGGTTTGGGCCATGTGGCAAGTTCCGTTTTACTGGGTTTCATTGGTATTGCCATGGGCCTAGCTGTGAATAAACTCGTAGTCGTCGAATCATTTCGCGGTGACCTTGCCGCCTGGGCTTTATTTGCCTTTGGATTAGTCTATTTTGTCTGGGGAATGCGGCGGGCATGGAAGAATAAACCGCATCAACACATTCACTTTCATGCCGATGGAAACTCCCATGTCCATACGCATGTGCATACCGAAGAACACGCTCATGTTCATGAAACAGAAAACAAGAGAAACATTACACCCTGGGTGCTTTTTACCATTTTCGTGCTCGGACCCTGCGAACCGCTGATCCCGATCATCATGTACCCGGCGGCAAAAAGCAATTACAATGCCTTGATATTGGTTACACTGATTTTCAGTGCTGTTACCATCATCACGATGCTTGCACTTGTACTAATCGCTTCTTACAGCATTAAATTTTTTCCTTTGAAAGCCATGGAAAGATACAATCATGCTCTTGCAGGTGGAACCATATTTCTTTGCGGAACGGGAATATTGTTCCTTGGTTTATGATGTCCACTCGTAAATATTCCACAAAAATTAAAGCTCCACCTCTTCCACCGATAAGAAAACCATGTGTGAATAAATTTATTTTTTCTTTGGCGGAATCCTCACAATTCTTTCTTTGCCCTTCACCATGGATATTGCGTTTTGCGGACAGAAATGTGCGCACACCCCGCATCCGATGCAGCGTTCCTCTTTCCTGCGGGCTTTTTTGTCGTCATTTAAGTAAGCCGCATAAGTATGACATTTTTCAACACATGTGCCGCATCCAATACAGAGATCGTCGTTTACCACGGAGATAAAATTGGTCACATTCGATATGGGCGCCAGCATATTATCAACCCCGTTGCCACAACAGCACCGGCAGCAGTTGCAAATACTGGTTTCATCCTTGCTGGTATCAAAATTCGGATGATAGGCCTTATGCACAAGCCCTGCTTCTTCTGCGCGCTTTAAAACCTTCAGCGCTTCGTCCTTGGTAATCATCCTTGAAAAACCCTGCTCCGATGTAAACCTTGCTGATTTGCCAAATGTGAAGCACGTTTCCCTTTCATCCGTCTGTTTGCAGGGAGTCCCCTGCATGTCTTTGTAATGACGGCAGAAGCAATGCCCCAGGGCAATCTCGTCAAATTTCGTAATGAGTTCCTCAACCCTTTGAGAAGGCACAATTCTATCAACTCCTGTTTCCAAATCCTCGTTGATGATGATCTTAACAGGCTCATTTTTGGGCTGGTTTTCCAAAACCGGTACAGTCCTGTCGATGGGCGGGGTCGTCATGAGCATCGGAATGATCGCATCGTAATTTGCCTGAACCATGCTATCCAGTTCCGAAAACAGTTTATTGAATAAAGCGGCAATTTCTTTGTTCCGTTCATTAATCTGAAGCTTACCCATGAAATTATATTCAAAAGTCCCAACGTTAAACAGCGGAAGCAATCTAAAAACCATAATCCCCTTACTGTTGGGTTGATTAAAGATAACGCCCCTGGCCGCAAGATTCTTCACTTTTCTGTTGATTTCTTCTTCCGACAGCCCGCTGGTTAACTTCAGCTGTTCCATCGTCTGGGATTTTTTATCATTGAAAGAAGCAATAAAATCCACTTCATCTTCCATAATAAAATATTTCAAAAGTTGGAGAAGGGTATCGTTGACAGGAAGCGGAGTGCCTCCTGCCTGGCTTATGATTTCACCGGCTTTTTTGTATTTTTCATCCATGTTCATGCTCACTACTCCCGTCGTTATTGATAATTTTTAGTAAAATATCCGCAAAAGCACTGCAATCAATACATATGCAAAACCGTTAGTTTGATCATGCCAATGCTTTTATCGGCGCACAGTATAGGGTGGCCGTCTGTCCTTGTCAACGAATATGAGAGAACAAATTACAGGTTGTGCTCTTCGACAGGCTCAGTGACCTGCTTGCATTTATAACTTGATAATATCTCATCTATTCTAGTATCATCTAAAATAAATTTTACAGATCAGGAGGTTCCATGAAAGCATTAAAACTCTGTATGATGTGCATATTTACTGTCGTATTTATCTGCTTTCTGTTCAACATCAATGTATCCGCCCAGAAAACTATTGTCGTAGCTGTGGATAGCGGCGATTGGGCGCCCATGAAAATGAAAGGGACTGATGGGAAGCTTACCGGGTTTGAAATTGACATGATAAACGCCATCGGCTCCGAAGCCGGATTTCAGGTTAAGATTGTAGAGGTCCCCTGGGAGAGGATCTTTAACGACCTGGATGCGGGAAAATTCGATGCTGTCATGGCTTCGGTGAGTATAACAGATAAAAGAAAAGAAAAGTTTGATTTTTCACAACCGTATTTTTCTGCCGAACAGCTTCTTGTTGTCCAGAAGGCCCTTGCTCTATCATCTCTTGAGGGTAAGACTATTGCGGCCTTTGAAGCGACAACAGGGGCTGCCGTGCTCAAGAAATCCAAATTGATTGAAAAGAAATTCTACCCGGTTGGCGACACGGAAAAAGCTTTCAACGACTTGGCGGACGGAAAAATTGACGGTGTGATCTGTGATACCCCCCTGGCGATTAACTACTGCTTCAGACGCGATGCGTATCAGGGAAAATTCGCCATCGCAAGCGAAAGAACTGTCCTGGGCAAACCTTCAGAAAAAGAGGAGTATGCAATGGTCGTTAAAAAAGGCAACCCCGATACCCTATCTCTCCTAAACAAGGGGATCAAGGCCGTCCATGCTAAGGATATCGATGCCAGTCTGAAGGCCAGATGGATCTGGTGGTAGGGCTTTCAACGCAACTGTCTGCAATGACGGGGGAACGCCGATCAAATAATGGCTGAACTATGCTTGAATATGTGATAAAAGGACTACATATAACCGTTATCACAAATCACGAATGAATGGAGGATTTATGATAAAATCCAAGTTTCTCGTTATTTTTTGTCTTGTCTTTCTGATGAGCGGATGCGCAGGAAAAATGGCTCTCACCAAAGGCCAGACCGACATTGATCTTTCCAATAAATCCATTGCTTTGCTTACCGTCAAGATATCAAACCAATATAAACCAAAACGTCAGGTAAATTTGCATAGCGTCCTGATTTGCCCTCAATCCGAAATAAACTGCAGGCATGATCTTCCTGCCTACCCTGGAAGCCCTTATAAGATTTATAAAAAAGAAAAAAACAGTTTCAATGAATATATGCTGAGCTTTGCACTGGAAAGCGGCACACATAACATTGATGGTTTCTATGCGACTTACAACATTCCTGCGATTATTTCTGCATCTGGCTACGGCGAGTTAAAATTGGAAACAGAGATTAAACCAAATGCAGTCAGTTATCTTGGGCATCTCGATATTACACTTCGTGAGAAGAAAGCTGATACCGAAATAAGCGCCGGGAACGGTGTACCTCATGTGGATCAATCAATATCCGGTTTTGCTGACGGGACATTTGATATTGTTGTTGAAGATAAATTTGATGAGGACATGAAATCTTTTATTTCCGAATATCCCGGATTACAGCAGGTTAAAGTTGAAAAATCCATCCTTCCGGAATGGATAAGACCGGAAAACAGGAACAAACCGTAGCGTAGTTATTTGCATAGCAGTAAATTGTTTAGTAAAATAAAATTTATTTAGGTATGGTCTGTCAAGACCAAGACAGGCCATCTTATCAGGCTTTGAACCCCTTAAAGTTGATTTCAACGGTTATATTCAGACAAATAAATATTTCTTATCAGGAATCGAGAATGAAACCGTTTCTTAAAGTTCTTTTGCTTCTGGCGTCGGCGGTAATCCTTGCGTCTTGCGCAGCGCAACATGAGATCAGAATACTACATGTTAATGATTTTCATGGATTTGCCACCGCATATAAACCTTATGGCTCTGAAGAGGAACAGGGGGGCCTGGCATATCTTGCAGAGCGTGTTGAAGCGCTTCGGGCTGAAAAAGCAACACTGCTTGTTGCTGCAGGGGACATGATCCAGGGCAATAACTGGGCAAACCTTTTTCAGGGGAAGTCTTCCATCGAAACCATGAATGTCATGAAGTTTGACGCTGTGGTGGTGGGGAATCATGAGTTCGATTTCGGACAGGCAATCCTCAAAGAAAGGATTGAAGAAGCAAACTTCCCTTTTCTAGGCGCAAACGTTGAGGGGCTTAGCCAGTTGCAGCCCTATATCATTAAAAATCTTGATGGGATTTCCATTGCCGTCATAGGGATTGTGACCGGTGATACACCCACTACAACTCACCCCAAAAATGTTTCGGGTTTACAATTTTATTCCCCCGTTGATACCGTTGAAAAATACGTTCGGGAGTTAAGAGCGAAAAACGACATTATCGTTGTTCTTTCCCATATCGGATTCAGCGCGGATATGGACCTTGCAAAAAAAGTTGAAGGAATCGATGTCATCGTCGGCGGCCATTCGCATACGAAAGTAGCAAAGCCTGTCGTTGTCGGCAAGACGCATGTCCTGCAGGCTTTCGAGCACGGTAAAGTGCTTGGCGTGCTTGATCTCACCGTGAAAAACGGCAGCATCGTTCATGCCGACAGTCGATTGGAATCCATATTCCCAACTGGAAAAGAAAACGAGGCCGTGGGGGCGATTGTCGCAAAATACCAGCAGCAAGTTGATTCTTTTATGGATGTCACGGTTGGCGAATCACTCGTCGATCTTGACGGAGTGAATGTTAGACACCAAGAAACAAACCTCGGAAACCTTATCACGGACATCATACGGAAGGCTGCAGGAGCCGACGCAGCAATCATTAACGGTGGGACGATCCGGACCAGCATCAAGAAAGGCAAGATCAAGGTCAGCGATGTATACGCAGTTGTTCCTTTTGATAATTACATTGTTGCGATTAAACTGACGGGAAAACAAATTCGCGAAACACTGGAACATGGCGTTTCGGCTATTGATGAGGGTGCCGGCAGATTTCCCCAGATCTCCGGCATCGCCTTCACCTATAACCGGCTTGATCCGTTAGGTTCAAGGGTGAAAGACGTGTTCATCGGCGGGCATCCTGTTTTGGCCGATAAAGAGTACACTGTCGCGACAAATGATTTTCTTGCGGCAGGAGGCGACGGGTACAAGGCCTTTGGCGATGCAGTAAAATCATCAAAAGATTATGCCGTCATCGGCGGAGCCATGAAAGGGGATAAACTTGTATACAGCAACGCCGGGAAATGGCTTCGGGATGTGGTCATCGAATTTGTGAAGTCCAAAAAGCAGATTTCAATAAAGGTTGAAGGACGGATCCGGGAAGTAAAATAATGATTTATTGCTGTATTCTTGTCGGATGATAGGACTATACAACCCTGTTAACGGCAAGTGAATACTGAAAGAACAATATAGCTAAGGAGAGGACGCAATTATGAAGGTATACGTGAACGATCTGGAATTTGAACTTGTGCCGGGAATGACGGTGAAGCACGCTCTTATTGATGCTGGATTGATTGACATGATCAAACAGGGCAAGAAAGTCTATGACGAGCTGGAAAATGAGGTCGGCCTGTCAGGTGAACTCACGGATGGCGCAAAAATTTACATCCGATGAGATAACGATCCTCCCCCAAGGCGAAACAGAGTTTATTCTCCGGCTGCATCAATCGACGTGTTTCTTTACCCATGCGACATACTTGTCCATCCAATCCTGCAGAAATTGCCTGCTTCCTTCGCCGATATTTCCGGCCTCGTCAAAAAACCCTTCCTTTGCATGAATGAACGCTTCGGGTTGGCTAAGTATAGGTACGTCGAGAAATGCGAGAACATTGCGCAAATGCTGTTGAGCCGCAGCCGTACCGATGACACCTATTGAAGCTCCTATCACGCCGGCTGGTTTGCCAGCCCACACGTTTTGGCCATAAGGACGAGAAGCATGGTCAATTGCGTTTTTGAGCACACCGGGAATCGACCGGTTGTATTCAGGTGTTACGAATAATATTCCCTGGGCATTCTTGATTTCGTTCTTCAGGCGTTTGACTGATTCGGCCTGATTCGCGTCGTCATCCTGGTTGTATAGTGGCAGGTCACTGATCTGCACCTGACTGAACGAAAACTCCGGCGGCGCCAACTTAACAATGGCATTAGCCAGCTTGCTATTGAGCGAATCAATGCGAAGACTCCCGACAACCACAACGATTTTATACTTGCTCATAATGATCTCCTTTAAGGGTTAAGGATGTTATTTTTCTGTCAGGCCGGATATCAATAATTATCTTTCGCTTTGCATTACAAATCTATCGCCCTGTGACGACGATCATACCGTCACCGCTGATCATTAGCACAACTTCTGCTTAGCAGCCTGTTTTTTATACTGCTTTGCACCAATAATCAGATCCTGTTTCTTAATGAATACTTCTGTGTCCGGCAAAACGGAGTGAGTCAGCCAGACGTTGCCTCCGATAACGGATCTTGCACCTACCACCGTATCACCTCCCAGGATGGTAGCATTGGCATAAATGATAACATCATCTTCAATCGAGGGATGGCGTTTTTTGGATCTCAATCTTTTGCATTCTGCCTTGGAAAGCGACAGAGCGCCCAGCGTCACACCCTGATAAATGCGTACCCGATTTCCGATGGTACAGGTTTCTCCAATCACCACACCCGTTCCGTGATCGATAAAGAAGCTTTCGCCGATGTGAGCACCCGGATGAATGTCGATACCGGTGCGTCCGTGTGCGTATTCCGTCATGATGCGCGGCATCAGAGGGATATTTTGATGATAGAGTTCATGCGCAATGCGGTAAACCATGATCGCCCA
>CAZXIP010000005.1:0-30534 GCA_964640755.1 uncultured Smithella sp.
AGCGGTGGAACCCGGGCCATTCTGAGTCTTCCGGTATAAAACGTTTTTATAACAGTTCGCCTCCGGTCAAAAGGTCGACAGCAGATGTCTGATTCTTATAAAGCACCGGTATGGGTCATCTATGACCCTGAAGTAATTATTATGAATAAACCGACGCGTGAATTGTGCACAGATTAGATTATTCACCTATTATATCATTAACTTGTCATGCAGGTGCCTGAATATAAAAATTTTGTTTGACAAAAATTTTGTTTGTCAGTAAGCATACGGCAATCGGTTGCCGATTGCCGTATGGAAAAAAACATGAAAGAGTTTAATAAACCCGAAGATTTGGAACGCAGGGTAATCCTGATCCTGAAGATACTCCACGAAAGCGCGGAACCGCTCGGCGCGCGCGTGATTGCCCGCCGTATGCTGGAACAAAATATGCAGCTCAGCGAGCGGACGGTGCGATATCATCTCAAGATCATGGATGAGCGCGGGCTTACCAGGCTGGTCGGCCGGCGTGACGGCCGGATGATTACCGACAAGGGAGAAAGTGAGATTTACGACGCCCGTGTACAGGATAAAATCGGCCTCTCCATTTCACGCATCGATATTCTCTCCTTCAAAACAACTTTCGATGTCAAAAAGAAACGCGGTATGGTGCCGGTAAACATCTCCTTCTTCCCGAAAGAGCAGTTCTCCAAAGCATTGAAGATCATGAAGCCTGTTTTCGCAAAAAAACTGGCTGTCAGTTCCCGCGTAGCAGTAGGCCTGCCCGGAAAAACCCTTGGTGACATCGTTGTACCCGAAGGCAAAGTTGGTTTTGCCACAATGTGCAGCATTGTGATAAACGGTGTGCTGCTCAAACACGGCATCCCCATTGATTCCAAGTTTGGCGGCATCCTCCAGGTGAGAAAGGGTGAGATCCTTAGATTTGTTGAACTGATCCACTATGCCGGTTCTTCGCTTGATCCGTCGGAAATTTTCATTCGCGGCAAGATGACTTCTGTTTCGCAGGTGGCGGCGGAAGGTGAGGGAAAAATCCTGGCCAATTTCCGTGAAATCCCTGCCTTAAGCCGAAACCTGGTCAATCGCGTGATTGATGATTTCGACAGGACCGGCATTCACGGCGTATTATCCATCGGCAACACAGGGCACCCCGTGTGCCAAACCCACGTGGACATGAACAAGATCGGGATGATTCTGATCGGCGGTTTGAATCCGGTAGCCGCAGCCTGTGAAGGAGGTTGTGATGTGGACAATAAAGCCATGTCCACCGTAATGGAATTCGAAAAGTTGCAAAGCATTGACACGCTTTAAATTATGATAAGAAATGTCATGTACAGATAGATGCAAAATACAAAACTATTTTATAAGGGGGGACAAACCATGTCAGTCATTAAAGATGTTATCGTAAAAGTCAAACAAACCGATCCGGATCAGCCCGAGTTTCACCAGGCCGTTGAAGAAGTCATGGAGACGCTGGAACCTACCGTTAAGAAGCATCCAGAATTTGTAAAAGCCAATATATATGAGCGGATTGTCGAACCGGAAAGAACCGTAATTTTCAGAGTGCCCTGGGTGGACGATAAGGGCAATGTGAAAGTCAACCGCGGGTTTCGAGTGCAGTTCAATAATGCCATCGGTCCTTTTAAGGGTGGTCTTCGTTTGCATCCTTCGGTCAATCTGGGCATCATCAAATTCCTGGGTTTTGAACAGATTTTCAAAAACGCTCTTACCACTCTGCCAATGGGCGGCTCCAAGGGCGGTTCCGACTTTGATCCCAAGGGCAAATCTGAAGGTGAAATCATGAGGTTCTGCCAGGCCTTTATGCGCGAACTGTTTCGTCATATTGGAGCTGACGTGGATGTTCCCGCAGGCGACATTGGTGTCGGCGGACGCGAAATCGGTTATCTTTATGGTTATTACAAGAAGATCAGCAATGAACACGTGGGCGTTCTGACCGGCAAAGCGCTGGAATACGGCGGAAGTTTGATTCGTCCCGAAGCCACCGGCTACGGCACCACCTATTTTGCCGCGGAAATGCTGGCCACCCGCAAACTGGATTTCAAGGGCAAGACCGTTGCGATTAGCGGTGCCGGCAACGTAGCACAGTATGCAGTGGAAAAAGTAACCCAGCTGGGTGGAAGGGTCATATCGCTCTGCGATTCTTCGTCCTGTATTATTGACGACGCCGGTATTGACAGCGACAAGTGCAGCTACGTGCTCGACCTGAAAAACGTCAGGCGTGGCCGTATCAGTGAGTACGCCGATAAATACAAAAAATCCACCACCTGCTATGAAGGAAAGAATGTCTGGGACGTTATTCGCGAACAGGGCATTAAAGTGGATGTGGCGCTGCCCTGCGCAACGCAGAATGAAATCAACGGCAAGAACGCTGCGGCGCTGGTTAAAAACGGCTGTTACTGCGTGGCAGAGGGCGCTAATATGCCTTCGACACCAGAGGCAATTAAAATATTCCAAGAAAATAAAATTCTCTACGGGCCCGGCAAGGCAGCCAATGCAGGCGGTGTGGCCACCTCCGGCCTGGAAATGACTCAGAACAGCATGCGGCTTTCCTGGACACGCGAAGAAGTCGATAACCGCCTGCTTCTGATCATGAAGAGCATTCACAAAAACTGTTTTGATACGGCGGAAGCCTATGGTAAAAAAGGTGATTACGTTACAGGCGCAAACATTGCCGGCTTCACCAAAGTGGCCAAGGCAATGCTGGCTTATGGCGTGGTGTAAAAACAGGCTGACCGGCAATAGGCGATAAGGTTATTATGCTGCAAACTGGTTAGCTTTAGGTTAAGATGCAGGGCGTTTTGAGCCCAGCAAAAAGATATCGCAGGGAACGGTTCTTGAGTGACCGTTCCCTGCGTTTCATGGTAATCAAATTTAGGAAGTCAGGGAGAGAAGATGGATTTGAAGCCAAAATCCTTGGAAAAAATTCAAAAATTGATGAAAAAAGGTGTAAGCATCTCCAATCCTGAAACCATTGATATTGGAGAGGAAGTCAATGTCGATCAGATTTCCGGTAAAGGGGTCCGGATTTATCCGGGCTGCCGCATTTATGGCAGTAAAACAGTCATATCATCCGGCTGCCAACTGGGCTACGAAGGTCCGACGACTATCGATAGTTGTCAGCTCAGCGCGAAAGTTGAGTTAAAGGGCGGCTTTTTCAGCAAATCCGTTTTTCTGGAAAAAGCAAACATGGGCATGGGCGCACATGTCCGGGAAGGGTGCATCCTGGAGGAGGAAGCGGGCGGCGCTCATACCGTTGGATTAAAGCAGACCATTCTTTTCCCCTTTGTGACACTGGGCAGCCTGATCAACTTCTGCGATTGCTTCATGGCCGGCGGAACCAGCCGCAGCAATCATTCTGAAGTGGGAAGTTCCTACATCCATTTCAATTTCACTCCGGATGCCGATAAAACAACCCCTTCGCTGCTGGGTGATGTCCCCCGGGGAGTTATGCTGAACCAGCCCCCTATTTTCCTGGGCGGACAGGGAGGAATCATCGGTCCGGTGCGGCTGGGCTTCGGCAATGTCGTGGCGGCGGGCTCCATCCTGCGTCATGATTATCCAGGTGACAATCAACTGATCTTTGAAAAGTCCCCCTCAAATGGAGTAAAAGACTATATACCGGCCATGTACCCTAATTTCAGTCGCATCATCAAAAATAATATTCTTTACCTGGCGAACCTGGCGGCCCTTGAAGCATGGTACAAACAGATAAGAAAACCGTTTCTGGAAACCAGGGAGTTCGGTTCCCTTATTTATGCCGGTCTTATGGAGCAGCTTTTGGCGGCCAAAAAGGAACGCCTGAAAAGATTAAAAACGATGGCGGGAAAAGGCGGCACATCACCCGCTGAAAACGTCAGTAAAAGAAAGGAACTGCTTGATCAGATTGGCCGGTTTGAAGAACTTTTCACAGGGAAAATACCGGAGGTCGTGGCCTTGACAGAAAAATCCAGGGAAGATTTTCTGAACGATTTTGAAAAGACCGTGAAAGATAAAAATGCAGATTACATATCGGCCATCCAGAATCTGCCGGCAGAAGTTTCGAATAAGGGCATAACATGGTTAAACGGCATCGTGAATGCCATTACTCAAAAGGCCGCTCAGGCCCTGCCGTAAACGAGCATATAAAAAATCTGACATCTAATATCGGTAAAACTTGAATCATTGCAAGAAGGAGAAAATCAATGGGTAAATTATTTGGAACTGACGGGATCAGGGGCGAAGCAAACCGTTATCCCATGACAGCTGAAATTGCCTTTGGAGTTGGACGGGCGATGGTGCATTTATTTAAAAAGGAAGGGCACCGCGCCGTGATCATTATCGGAAAGGACACGCGGCTTTCCGGGTACATGCTGGAAAGTTCCCTGTTGGCCGGCGTAAGCTCTATGGGGGGGAATCCTTATCTTGTCGGCGTGCTGCCCACGCCGGGAATTGCTTTTATTACCCAGAGCATGCGTGCAGACGCAGGTGTTGTGATCTCTGCATCGCATAACCCGTTTCAGGACAATGGAATAAAAATTTTTGGTAGTAACGGCTACAAGCTTTCGGACGAACAGGAAGAAACGATCGAAGACCTGATTCTGAATGACAGACTCAATGAATACCTGCCGCCGGCAAGCGGCATCGGCAAAGCTTTCCGGCTTGAAGGGGTGATCGGCCGTTACATCGTGTTTGTAAAAAACACCTTTCCCCGTCAACTTTCCATGGAAGGAATGAAAATTGTTCTAGACACGGCCAATGGTGCTACCTATCGGGTGGCACAGGACACCTTTAATGAACTCGGGGCTGATGTTGAAACAATTCACAAGACGCCAAACGGTATTAATATCAACGACCAGTGCGGATCCCAGCATACAGAACGCCTGAGGAAGACCGTCATCGAAAATGGCGCGGCCATCGGTCTGGCTTTCGACGGGGATGGTGACCGCCTCATCGCCGTGGATGAAAAGGGCAACGAGATCACAGGAGATCAGATTCTCATCATCTGCGCAAATATTCTTAAAAAAGAGGGCAAGTTGAAGAACGATCTGCTGGTCAGTACAGTGATGAGCAACCTGGGATTAAGAGTTGCCTGCAAGAAATATGGCTTTAAGCACCATGCTTCCAAAGTAGGAGACCGCTATGTTCTCGAAGATATGCTGCGGCTTGGATCAGTCATCGGAGGAGAGGAAGCAGGGCACATGATTTTCCTCAGGCATCACACCACGGGCGACGGGATTGTTGCCGCCCTTCAGCTGGTTGCCGCAATGATTAAAGAAGGTAAGCCGCTTTCCGAACTGGCGCGCATGATGGACATCTTTCCTCAAAAACTGATTAACATGGATGTCAAAAGCAAGCCGGACATTGACAAAGTTCCTAAGCTTGTGGAAGCCATCAAACAGATAGAAAAAGAACTGGGTGAAGAGGGGCGCGTCCTGGTCCGGTATTCAGGCACTCAGAATATGTGCCGCGTCATGGTAGAAGGGCCGTCCGATGCAGTAACAGCAAAGTATTGTCAGCAGCTTGCCGACATCGTAAAAAGTGAAATTGGATAAGACAGGAGAATGCATTATGGGAATAACCGTATGGGTGACAAAAGACTTCGCGCACATGAGTGAAGTTGCATCAGGACTTGTCATCAAAAAAACTGTAGAAATTCTTAAAGAGAAAAACGAGGCTGTTTTGGGGCTGGCCACAGGAAACTCGCCGACGGGACTCTATAAACATTTCGCCCGGGCAGCCAATGAAGGTCGTTTTGATCCCGGCCGGATCCGCAGTTTCAACCTCGATGAATATGTCGGCCTGCCCGGTGATAACATTCAGCAGCGGGTCCTGCATCCGGAAAGCTACGCTTTTTTTATGATCCAGGAGCTTTTCAGCCACCTGAAGAAGAAATTCATTGAAACACGCGTTCCCTACGGATCGCTGATTGACCAGAAAAAACTGATCCGGGAATTAAAGGAAAATAAAAGCGATTGGGAATATAAGGGAACCGATGCCGGAAAATCCATCGCCATCAATGCCAGAGCATCATCCGACTATCTGGCGTGGATTCGGAAAGAAATCCTGGACGGATACGCCCGGAAAATTAAAGCGGCGGGCGGAATTGATCTTCAAATCATAGGCGTGGGCGGCCGTGGGCATGTGGCCTTTCACGAATCAGGCATTCCCTTTAAGGGAAGCTCGGTAATGCTGGTAAAGCTGGACGACAATACCATCAACAATGCGGTCGCTGACGGACATTTCAGTAAAAAAGCCGATTCGCCTCAGTATGCCGTAAGCATGGGGGCGGAGCTGGTTTATCAGGCAAAAACCGTCGTGCTCCTGGCCAACGGTGCGCGAAAGACGGAATCCGTGACACGATCTCTCCTGGATGATGTCACTCCTGAAATTCCCATTTCGTATGGCCAGCATTATTCAAAACAGGGCGGCGAATTGATTTATGTTCTCGATCGAGTTGCAGCCGAAGGCCTTCTGGCAAAACGCAGGGAACTCAAGGAAAGAAATGTGGCCATTCGGGTCATGACCTAATCACTGATCATTTGGCCATTCGGGTAATATCAATCAGACGCCTGCTGTAAAGTGCTTTTCACGACAGGCGTCTTTTTCGGTTACGACCTTATTTTTTATCGAATGGAATCGTAATTTTATATACACCTCCGGAGAGAACGGTCTGTACCGGGTAAATTGCTTTTTCGTAAACTTTCAGCATGGCCCTGTTGTTTTCCAGAACATCGGCCTTCAGTCCGGCAACCCCTTCCTCCCTCGCCGCACGGATCAGCAGATTAAAAAGATAGGTTGAAATGCCCATGCCCTGGTATTGCTCATCGACAATAAAAGCGGTATCGGCAAAAGGTTCCCCCTTGGTTCTGACATAGCGTGCCTCACCAATGATTTTTTCAACCCCGGAATCGTCAATGATGGCCACAATGGACATGGTGCAGCGATAATCCACGTTGACATATTCCTGCATTTTTTTATGGGGCATGGTTTTGATCGGACTGAAATAACGATAGTAAACCGCCTGATCGGAGAACCGGTAGAACAAACGGCGCATTTCCTCTTCATCAGAAGGCTTGATCGCCCGGAAGCGAATGACCAGGCTATCTTTGAATTTATGCGAACAGGCTATTTTATCAGGATAAAGGTGGCCCGAGTCGGCATAAAAAATCTGGTCGGCATAAATCATCTTCTCATCCTTGGCCTGCCGTACCAGATCCGGCCGGTCATCCGGATGCGCAATTTCAATGAGCGCCTGCGCCCGCTCACGCAACGTCTTGCCCATCAGATAAGCTACGCCGTATTCTGTTATCACAACATCCATCGACTCACGGTTGGTAAATTGGAAAGGGTATTTATCCAGAGAAAGAAGGATATTGGTTTTCCCCATGCGGTTGCGGCTGGGCAGGGCAAAAATCGTCCGGCCGTTTTTGGAAAACGCCGCTCCCATGAAGAGTTCCCGAACATTACCTGGTCCAGCGGTAACATTCCCCTTACCGGCATGCAGCGCGATATCGCCGGTCAGATCAACTTTTCGTGCCGGGAAAATGGCAACCATGTTATCGTTCAGGCCAATGACCCGTGGATCCATCACGATGTCCTGCGGCTGGAATTCCACCAGCGGATTCAGATCGAGCCATTGCATCAACTTTTTCGTGCCGATAACGTAGGAGGCACAGGATTTGCCACGATAGATGTTTTTATAGCGATTGGTCACAGCTCCGCTTTTGACCAGATCCATCAGAGCATCCGTAAAGAACGGCGAGTGCACACCCAGATTTTTTTTCGTCGTCAACGTCTTGGCCAGTGCTTCAAAAAGCGGCCCGATCCCGTAGGATATGCAGCAGCCATCCTGAATGACCGAAGCCACGTTTGCGGCGATTTTCAGATAAACCTCCTGAAGCGGCCAGCGGCCGACATAATACGGCGGCTCGGTTGCCTCAACCAGGTAATTGAAATCGTCCATGTTCACCAGGGTATCGCCCATTGTCCGGGGAATCTGGGAGTTGATTTCGCCGACCACGATTTTAGCCATCTCCATGGCCTGTTTTTCGACGGATGCCCCGACCAGGTAAGCATAGCCGTTTTCATCGGGAGGGGTCACCTGGATAAAAGCGACATCGATATTGATCACACCGGTTTTAAAAAGCCATGCGACCCGCGAAAAACGGCTGGGAATCAGGTCAACCCGCCCCTGGCTGATGGCTTCGGATGCGAGCCATCCGGAAAAAAATGTCTTTAGCCGAAATTTCCGGGCATAACGTTCATCAATGGCCACCGCGTCGCCCAGGCTGACCAACTGGATCAGTTCCAGGTCCTGCAGGTTGGACTGATCGGATTCCATCAGGTGTTTGACCAGTGTCCGGGGTTCGGCCATTCCCGTTCCCAGAAAAATACTCATGCCCGGATCAATCTTAGCCAGCATGTTTTCGGGAGAAACTATTTTCTGCTTCCACATGTGTTCGAGCCCCGGCTGCTTTCATTTATCTTTTGTATACTTTCCCTCATGCCGACCGGAAAATACCATCGTTTTAATTTCATACATGAATTGAAAACATTAACGTCAGACCCGGATTGGGACAACCGGTCGTCGTCGGACGCAGCAAAGTCAATCGAACATTTCCTTGTCGCGCCGGTACCAGTAATCCGGGATGATGCGATACATCAATCTGGAAAAAGGGCCAATGTATTCGTTCTTTCTCTTGTCAAACTGGCAGGCTTGAATAATCATGTCTTTAATCGCATCTTTGTTGCCGCTTTTATTAAAAATATTATAAGCGCAGGAAAAAAGCGGACTGTACATGTTTTTCTTGTCCAGATATTTGTAAACGTTGCGGATTGTGTTGGGACCTTCTGGCGTACCGTCAATTTTTCCAAGCACCTTGAGATTCGTTTCAATGGGATTGCCGGTGTACAACTCATAGAAATACTTTCCATAGCGGTAATTCTTGCTGGCCAGTGACGAAACGGTTACGTACATGTCGCCGACACCGGCCTGAGAATGAAACGCCTGAAAACCGCCTCCCAGCACTCTGGTCAGCGACCGGATTTCCACACCGGAACGGGCAAAGATGGTGCCGGGAATCGAATCACCCAGATCCAGTGAATCCGTCAGGCCCTTGATATTGGCAACGATATTTTTCAGTGCTCCGCAGGCCTCCACGCCGATTTTATCAAAATTATAGTAGGCATTGAGCTCTTTGCGGTTGAACATGAGCAGATGATCGCGGATGATTCCGGCTGCGCGGCGGTTCCCTGCAACGGTCAGGCAAACCGGCTTGCCCAACGCGATATCCATGTCAAAAAAAGGACCTCCGATGCACGTTACCTGATATTTATTCTCGAGATGGCGCAAATGATTGTGAATCAGTTGTGACGGCGTTATCAGTTCGGTCGATATTTCATC
Organism: uncultured Smithella sp.; assembly: GCA_964640755.1. GTDB lineage: Bacteria > Desulfobacterota > Syntrophia > Syntrophales > Smithellaceae > UBA8904. Next base: position 9,398 of record CAZXIP010000005.1, read on the forward strand.
GGAAATCAAACCCTTGATCGGTGATATCAGGCAGGTATCCCCCGCCTTTCTGTCAATCATCGGCTTGAGATAATTGAGCAGTTCCGGAAGACGATTCATAGTTACTGATAAAATAATAAAGTCGTTTGTTTCGACAATATGCTCCAGGTCGTTGGTCGCATAAACTTTCGACGCCAGACGGGGAACCTGATCCATCCCGCCCAAACGTTTGGCCAGATCCTCTGTTAAATGAATCGGATTTAAATGGTCCCGGTTAATGGCCTTGCAGACGTCCGAGTTGTGATAATAAATGGCAACCCGTTTATTGTCGCGTCCCAGCTTGTAGGCAAACGACGTGCCCAGACGCCCGGGTCCGATAATAGCCACTCTTGTTGTATCTAAATTGGAAACGATCATTTCTGCCCGCTCAGTTGTTGTAATACACTCTTATTATATTGAATAAATTATCCGGCTGTCAAACCCTAATAGCCTTTTTGCCAAAAGTAAAACAAAATTTACTCAAAACCTGCCTGTTTTTGGTTGCATTCTTCGAGGGGATTGTTTAAAAAACAGATATTATTATTCTTCCAGAGAATGGCGTTACAGGGCAGTGGTTTTTTATAAACCATTTCCACATCAAATCGAAAATATGCAGCCGGATAACATCACAGCATCCGGTTTCCAGGACTGAATGTACAGATGAAAACAACCCCGAACATGAAGCGAGCAAAAATATTATGCCCAAGGAAAAAATAATTCATTATCCAAACGGAGCCATAAAGGAAAAAAGATACCTGCTGGAAGGGAAAACGCACGGGCAATATACAACATACTTCCCCAGCGGCCAAATCATGGCCCAGCTTCATTTTTCGGGCGGCAAAAGAAACGGTTCAGCCGTCAGTTATTATGCCAACGGGCAGACTCGGGAAAAAGTGAATTTTGTAAACGATAAAATGGACGGTCCCTATATTTCCTATTATGAAAACGGACATGTTCGTGAAGAAGAAAATTTTAAAAACGGAAAACTCGACGGCCTCTACCACCGTTATTTTAAGACAGGAGAATTGCGAGAAGAAGAGCACTTTCAGCAGGGCAAGTTTGAGGGAGAATATGTCTGCTATTATAAGAGCGGACAAATCAAGGAAAAGGGGTTTTTTAAAAGAGACAAACGCGAGGGCGAATATGTTTCTTACTTTAAAAACGGACAAATCAGAGAAAAGGCAACCTACAAAAACGGCAATCTGGCAGGCAAGTTTCTAGCCTTCAGGGAAGACGGCACTCATGCCGATGATGACACGGGAGAAGATGAAGATTCGAAGCGCACCTGGGAAGATAAGGACATCGGCAACCTGCTACACGATTTGAGTCATTTTGATAAAAAGCAAAAATGATCACCGTCTGATGAATATGGGGGGGGCAGGCATCATGATCAGAAAAATACTCATTCCGATTGACGGGTCACCCAACAGCAACAATGCAGTCGATTATGGCATCTATATCGCGCCCAAACTGGAAGCAGCGCTGACCGGTCTCCATGTCATCGATATCTTTTTAATCCAGGGACCGATGATGACCGATATCTCCACAACCGTCGGCATGCCTCCCTGCGACGGTTTCTGTGAAACCATTGAAGCATCTCTGCAGGAAAAAGCCGACGTGCTGCTAAAGGATTTTGAAGACCGTTGCCGGATGGCGACCATTCCCTGCCGCACCCAAAAAAATATTAGTAAGATCAGTGATGCCATTATTGAAGAGGCGGAAAACTCTGATTTGATTTTAATGGCAAAAAAAGGGGAGCACTTCCACGTAAAAGAAGGCGGCCTGATCGGATCAGTTGCCGAAATTGTTATCCGCCGTTCAGGAAAGCCCGTTATGGTCGTCGGGGAATCTTTTCGCATGATCGAAAGCATGGGACTGGCTTACGACGGCAGCATCCCGTCCAGAAAGGCGCTGGAGCTGTCCCTGATGATTTCGGAAAAAGCAGATTGGCCAATCACTGTAATCATCATCAATGATGATAAGTCAAAGGCGGCCGATTTATCTGCGCAGGTTGAAGAAGCGGCCCAGCAGGGCCAGTCCGACTGCGAAGTGATCGTATCAGCAGGGCGCGAGGTTGACGAAATCCTTAAATTTATCAAGGAGGGATCAGTTGAGTTGATGGTCATGGGCGCTTATGGGCATAACCGACTTCGCGAATTGCTTTTGGGCAGTACAACATCCCAGGTCATTCGGAAAAGCCCCATTCCGGTTTTGTTAATACGCTAAAAACGATCAAAGGAGTGTTTCTATGGAACAGGCAATCTCCATCAGTCCCGACGGCACCAAATATCCGTTACCCGGTCAGGAAGAATACAAAAAAGAATTTATCCGTATAGGAAAACTGGTGGCTAAAGCCCGGGAAAAAGGGCAGGAAATTGTAGTCGTCATGGGTGTAGGCTTTGTCGGCTCCGTCATGGCCGCTATCATCGCCGACACAACCAAGAAGAACGGCAAGCCGGGAAAGTTTGTAATCGGCATGCAGAGGCCGAGCAAAAGGAGTTACTGGAAGATACCCAAGCTCAACGAGGGCATTTCACCCGTTAAAGCGGAAGATCCGGAAGTGGACCCCATGATTCGGCGCTGCGTTTTAGAAAAGAAAACTCTCGTTGCAACGTTTGTTTACGATGTACTCACGCTTGCCGACGTGGTGGTTGTGGATGTCCAGCTGGACTATGCAAAGAATGAGCTGGGCAATGTGCGAAACGGCGAGGTGGAAATGAACGCCCTCGAGGAATCCTTTGATATTATAGCCCATCACATACCCCCTAAATGCCTGGTTCTCATTGAAACGACCGTTGCACCGGGAACCACCGAGCAGGTGGCACTGCCTGCCATGCGCAAGGTTTTTCGGCAAAGAGGCATCAAGAGCGACCCCCTGATTGCTCATAGTTATGAACGTGTCATGCCTGGTAGAAACTATGTGGCGTCTATTCGCGATTTCTGGCGCGTTTGTTCCGGTGTGAACGAAAAGTCCAAGCAAAGAGTTATTAAATTCCTAAATGAAGTCCTCAATACTGAAAAGTTCCCCCTTACCGTGCTGGAGAGGCCCATTGAATCAGAGACAGCCAAAGTCGTCGAAAACAGCTACCGGGCAACCATCCTGGCGTTTCTGGACGAATGGAGTCTGTTTGCCGAACGAAACGGTGTGGATCTTATAAAAGTGATCAAGGCCATCAAAGTGCGCCCGACACATTCCAACATGATTTTCCCCGGACCCGGCATTGGTGGCTATTGCCTGCCTAAGGATGGAGGGCTGGGCGTCTGGTCCAACCGGCATATTCTTGGTTTTGAGGATGATACCTTCAAGATAACGCCAATGGCCATTGATATCAACGACACCCGTTCGCTGCATGCCGCCCAGCTTGTTCGTGACGCTTTGCGCAATATGAGTCTGCCGATCGCCAGCGCGGAAGTGCTTATTCTGGGCGCATCTTATCGCGAGGATGTTGGTGACACACGATACAGCGGTTCTGAAATTCTGATCAGAAGACTGACTGAAATGGGCGCCGAAATTCGTGTGCACGACCCATACGTCGATTCCTGGTTTGAATTTATAAGCCAGGAAGATGATGCGGGCAGCAAGTCTGTCTTCTTTCGCAACCAGAAGAAGCTGAAAGACTTAAAGGTTCAAAAGGATCTGAACAAGGCCTTGAAGAACATCGACGCACTGGTGCTGGCGGTCCGCCATGAAGCCTATCTTCATCTGGATCCTGCCAGAATCGTGAAGGCTGCAGGCCATCCGATTGCCGTCATCGACTGCTTTGGCATTTTAGACGATGACCGTATCCGCCACTATCTGGCATTAGGCTGCGAGGTAAAAGGCCTCGGCAGAGGGCATATTAAACGGCTGAAAGATCAGGTGAGTAAAAAGAAAAGCTGAACGCAACATCAAAAAGGGTTATCCAGCATGGTCTTAAGTGAATCCAGCAAATCATAACGGGTCAGGTCGTATTGAATCGGTGTAATGGTGATGTAACCTTCCGACAGGGCACCGATGTCTGTCTGCAAATCTTTGGCGGCCGTCAATAATTCAGCCGAAATCCAGTAATAAATATTGTCTCGCGGATCCGTGCGCTTTTCAAAGGTCTCGATGACATTGCCCCTGCCCTGCCTCACCACGGCAACTCCCTTGATTTTTTCTTCCGGCAGGCAGGGAATGTTGACATTGAAAGCACCGCCGTGGAGTGACTGGTTTTTTTCTATCAGCCGCACCATCCTGCGTGTAAACCGGGCGGCAACAGTGAAATCCGCCTCCTGATGTGTATCAAGAGATACAGCCATGGACGTAACGCCCATCATGGCTGCTTCCGTGGCAGCTGAAACCGTTCCCGAATAAATAACATTGTTTCCGCAATTGGAGCCTCGATTAATCCCGGAAATAACCAGATCCGGCACCTGTCCGGCAAGTTCCTTGATGCCGATCTTCACGCAATCGGCAGGGGTACCGCAAACAGCATAACCCAGAAAATTGCCGGACTTCGTTGCGCTCCGCACCATTAACGGACGAAAAAGTGTAATCGCGTGCCCTACCGCACTTTGTTCAATTTCCGGCGCGACGATCAGACAATCCGCCTCCCGCGAAAGCTCTTCGTAAAGCGCGGCAAGCCCCCGGGCATAAATCCCGTCATCATTCGTCAATAAAATTCTCACCTTTTACCGCCTTCTATATCCTGCTGCTCATTATCACTTTACTTGAACAATCTTCCCGTTTTGAACCGTTAAAATAAAGGCGTCTTTTTGAGCCACACGATTACCGTTAAAAGACACACTGCCCGTCGCTCCCCGGAAACCACGTACATCCAGCAAAGCCTCAAGGAATTCATCCCGTGTCGTAACATTTTGTTTTTCAAGGACTTTCAAGACTATCTCCATAGTATCGTAAGACAGCGCATCAATATTGCCGGGCTCACGGCCGTATGCTGCATAATAGACATCGACAAAATCATTCGTTTCCGGAAGATATCCGTTTGCAAAAAAACTGTCAACAAAAACAGCTCCTTCCAGATATTCACCGCCACTCTTTACCAAATCCGGTGAATGCCATAAACTCGTTCCCAACAGTTTCACGCCCCTGACATTATAATAAGCCAGTTGAGAAGTAATCATCTTGACACGCTGCTGTGAATCCGGGATAAAAAGAGCTTCAAAATCCACAGATAATCTTTCGTGACTGTTTTCGGCCGTTCCTGAAACCTGTTCTGCATCCCCGATCCTGTTTCCTGTAAGTTTTTTGATCTGGGCAGAGAAGTCCGTGTCCGTCTTGCTGTAGGGAACTGTCTGATGGATCTTACCGCCGATACTTTTCACCTTACTGCGGAAAATACTGACCATTTCCAGGCCGTAATCATCCTGCGGATAGAGGACAGAAAAAATCCCAATATTCAATTTTCTCTGAGCATATCCGATTAACGCTTCCATCTGCTGTGTCGCTGTCAGAAAATGCTGAAATACGTATTCACCGGTTTGGGTAACACCTTCCCTAGAAGTGATTAATATCAAAGGTACTTTTCTATTCTGGGCTTCCTCGGCAATGACGGTTGCCTCCGCTGTACCGGACATGGCAACAATGGCTATTACATTTACATCGTCTGCGAGATGAGAAACCGCTTCCCGTATTTTTTCAGGGTTCCCTCCGGAGTCGGCAGAAACGATTTCCCACGGAGAGGAAGAACGCTGTTTGAATATTTTTGATGACAACAGGGCCGCGTCGAGTGCCCTGCGCCCTGCATTGCCGAAGCGGCCCGTCAGGGGGAAAATGCAACCTATGTTGTTTCTGCTGATCAAAATGGAGGGTTCGTCTTTCGGCGCCGCGAGGGGTTTTTCGATTTTTTTTCTAGCGGGCGGTTCTACTCTTTTTTTTGTTATCAGTGGCGCGCGCGCGCATCCTGCAATTAAAACAAAAAGGGATAAAATAAATATTGCCACCAAAAGGCGATATTTCTTCATTTTGCCTCCTGAGATTTTTTATTATTCTATAATATTTTTCAGGACAGGTCGACATAAAAAAGCCCGAAACCGCATTTCACGGTTTCGGGCTTTCGACAGAAATTCTTAACGTTATTTCTTCACCTCTTCAAAATCCGCATCGACGACATCGTCGTCTTTTTTACCTGAAGCCTGGTCGGCACCTGCAGATCCGGCTCCGCCTGCAGCACCCGGCCCGCCCGGACCGCCTGCCGTCTTGGCATACATGGCTTCAGCCAGCTTGTGCGACACATTCATCAGATCATCCTGTGCTTTCTTGATGGCCTCAAGGTCATCGCCTTCCAGCTCCTTTTTCACTTTGGCAATCGCTTCTTCGATTTTAGCCTTTTCCGCCGCATCAACCTTGTCACCGAACTCCTTGATATTCTTCTCGACTGAATAAACCAGGGAATCAGCATGATTTCTGGCTTCAATCAATTCCTTGCGGCGTTTGTCTTCCTCTGCGTGCATCTCGGCATCTTTGACCAACTTTTCAATTTCAGCTTCGCTCAAACCGCTGGAGGCGGTAATTTTAATGCTCTGCTCCTTGCCGGTCCCCAGGTCTTTAGCGTTCACGTGCACAATTCCGTTCGCGTCGATATCAAACGTCACTTCAACCTGCGGCACACCACGGGGCGCCGGCGGAATTCCCACCAGTTCAAAACGTCCCAGAGTCCGGTTGTCGGCGGCCATCTGTCGTTCGCCCTGAAGAACATGAATGCTTACCGCCGGCTGATTGTCGGCTGCCGTCGAAAAGATCTGGCTTTTCTTGCTGGGAATGGTCGTGTTCTTTTCGATAAGCCTCGTCATCACTCCTCCAAGGGTTTCGATTCCGAGCGAAAGCGGCGTAACATCCAGGAGGAGAACATCTTTAACGTCGCCTGCCAGCACACCGCCCTGAATGGCCGCGCCCACGGCCACAACTTCATCCGGATTGACGCCCTTGTGCGGTTCTTTCCCGAAGATTTCTTTCACCTTCTGCTGAACACGGGGCATACGGGTCATACCGCCCACCAGAATGACCTCATCGATATCCTTGCTGGACATACCGGCATCTTTCAGAGCGGTTTGGCAGGGACCAATGACTTTATCGATCAGTTCTTCCACAAGCGATTCGAGCTTGGCACGCGAAAGCTTGATATTCATATGTTTGGGACCCGAGGCGTCCGCCGTGATGAAAGGCAGGTTAATGTCCGTTTCCATAGTTGTGGAAAGTTCCATCTTCGCTTTTTCCGCCGCTTCTTTCAGCCGCTGCAGCGCCATTTTGTCGCTCCGCAGATCAATACCCTGATCCTTCTTGAATTCAGCTACCAGATAATCCATGACGCGCTGGTCGAAGTCTTCACCGCCCAGGTGCGTATCACCATTTGTCGATTTCACTTCGAAAACACCCTCGCCCAGCTCCAGGATGGAAATATCAAATGTGCCGCCGCCCAAATCGAACACGGCAATTTTTTCATCCTTTTTCTTGTCCAAACCATAGGCCAGCGCCGCGGCGGTCGGTTCGTTAATGATGCGAAGAACATTCAGTCCTGCAATCTTTCCCGCGTCTTTGGTTGCCTGGCGCTGCGAATCGTTAAAGTAAGCCGGAACCGTTATAACGGCATCCGTCACTTTTTCGCCAAGATAATCTTCCGCGGTCTGCTTCATCTTGGTCAGAATCATCGCGGAAATCTCTGCCGGTGAATAGTTCTTTCCTCTTACGGTAACCTGGGCATCGCCATTGCCCGCCTCGGTAATCTTGTAGGCGGAAATCTTCACGTCATATTGAATTTCTTTGGAACTATACTTTCTTCCGATCATTCTTTTCACGGCGTAAACTGTATTTTCCGAATTGGTGATGGCCTGTCTCTTGGCCACCTGCCCAACCAGCCGCTCACCGCTATCCGTAATGGCGACAACTGAAGGTGTGGTCCGGTTGCCTTCCTGATTCGCAATAACAACCGGGTCACCGCCTTCCATGATTGCCACGCACGAATTGGTTGTTCCTAAATCAATTCCGATAATTTTTCCCATTTTTCTTCCTCCTTATTCTCCATTAGCATCGCTTATTTCACATTCACTGTTTTGTCCGGTCTTTTTGCAAACACAGACTCTCGACGGCCGAATCAATCTGCCGTTGAGCAAATAGCCTTTTTCCATCTCGCTCACAACCTGATTGTCCTGATGATCCGCGCTGTCCACCCGCATCAGTGCCTCGTGGAAATTCGGGTCGAAAACAGCTCCGACGCTTTCTATTCTCTCCACACCGTGCTTTTTCAGGCAGCACAGAAGCTGATCCTGAATCAGTGCGATCCCGTCTTTAAAGGCCTGTGCATCTGTGCTGTCCTTGTGTTCAAGCGCGCGATCCAGGCTGTCCAGGAAAGGCAAAATATCCTTAATCAAATCCTCTTTGGCGTACTTAATAGTATCTGCTTTATCCCGGGCCGCCCGTTTTCTGAAATTATCCAAATCAGCCACTGCCCGAAGATAACGATCGTAATTTTCCTTGGCTTCTTTTTCTTTTGCTTCTAGTGCTTCGTCCAGCTCGTTTAATTCATCATGATCAGAGACGATCTCTTTTTCTGCCGTACCAGCTGTTTCCATCTTTATTTTTTTGTCCGTATGATCTTTTTTCGTTTTCACTACCGCTCCTGAAGCTTTTTATTTTAAATCCGGTTTCTGGAATAATTTCATGTCAACCAGCTCGCAAATCGCATGACTGGCAGTAATGTGAGTTTCCTGAACACGCGCCGTACTGTTTGATGAAACATTCAGCAATAAGTCGGCAATCTGGCCAACGGACCCGCCATCACCGCCGGTAAACGCAAGCGTGATCAGTCCCATCTTCTTGGCCGTCTCGAGACCTTTGATTACATTGGGGGAATTACCGCTTGTACTGATCCCCCACGCCACATCACCGGGCTGCCCCAAAGCACGGATCTGCTTGGCAAAAATTTCCGAAAAATCGTAGTCGTTGCCTACAGAGGTAATGACGGATGTATCAGTTGTCAATGCGACAGCCGGCAGCGGGGGCCTTTCGATAATGAACCTGTTTACAAATTCAGCGGCAATGTGCTGCGCGTCTGCGGCGGAACCACCGTTGCCAAAGATCAGGATTTTGTTGCCTGCTTTCAGGGCGCCTGTCAGCACATCAATGATATTCACCAGACGGCCGAGATTATCGTTGATGAAAGCATCCTTGACCCGGCAGCTCTCCTTGAATATCTTGATCACTTGATCTTTCATGATTACCAACCTTTAGTTCATTATTAAACCTCCGCTGAAGCGCGCATAATATATGAACTGGAATATGGAGTGTCAAGGGTTGGTGGCCTTTTTTTATCCTGACGCTTCGCCAATATCCCCTCTTGAGGAAAGACCGCAAACCATGAGCTTAACCAGCCCTTGACAACACCATTTTCATTCATATATTTTGATTACAAGAGCAAAATAAGCAATAACAGCAGGTAGTTACATAAAATATATTTAAAGAGAGGAGGAAAGTTTATGTTCAACCCTGGTTTATGGAGAGTTCGAAGATTTTCCAACGCAATGCCGGAAATAATGCACCTGCAGCAGGAAATGAACCGACTTTTTTCCAGTGCAGGACAAAAGACTCCGCAGGATTATCCCGCAGTCAATATCTGGGAAAAAGAAGGCGTTTCCATCGTGACGGCGGAACTACCCGGTATCGACGCTGAAAAAATGGACATTACCGTTTCCGGAGATGTCTTGTCCATATCGGGAACAGCCTTGAAGGAAACCTTTGGCAAGGGAGAAACCTATTTACGCCAGGAAAGAGGGATCGGTAATTTCAAACGCAATATTCAGCTTCCGTTTCAGGTCGATACCAAGGCTGTCGATGCAAAGTACGAAAAAGGGATATTGATTATTATGTTACCAAGGATGAAAGAAGATTTACCCAAGAAGATTAAAATTAAATAATGAGGAAAGGAGGTATGTTTCCATGGCAGAACAGGACATGCAGAAAACTCAAAGCGTGCCGGCAACGGAACGTATCCGCAATGTTAAAATATTTACGCCTCGAGTGGATATATACGAGAATAAGGATTCCCTGTTTTTGTTAGCCGATATGCCAGGTGTTGACGAAAAGACCGTTGATATTGAACTGGAAAAAAATGTACTGACGATTACCGGAAGGGTTGATAACGGTCGTATTAATGATGCAACCATGATGTATTCAGAATATGAAATTGGCGATTACGAAAGGGTTTTTACCCTGTCTGATGAAATCGACCGCGATAAGATTGTGGCAACCGTAAAAAACGGCGTTCTACGGCTGGAATTGCCGAAAGCGGAGAAAGTAAAACCGAAGAAAATTGCCATCAAAGCGGCGTAAAAAAGGTTCAAGGGCCAAGGGCCAAGGTTCAAGGTTCAAGTTTAGAGGTACAATTTTAAGGTACAAGCCCCGCCTTCGGCGGGACAATTCAACCAGCACGCTTTAGTGCACTTCGTTTCTGAAGCGTGGGTTTCATTGGAGGATATGATCATGAGAATAAGAAATTTATTGCCGGCAGTGCAAAGACCGGAAAGAAGTGATGCCGATCATCCCTTCTATTCTTTGCAGCGTCAGATGAATAGTTTGTTCGATGATTTCTTCTCCGGGTACGATATGGCGCCGCGTTCGCTTGGAGCCGGCGGATTCGCTGCTTTCATTCCGTCTGTCGACGTAAAGGAAAGTGACAAAGAATTTACGGTTCGCGCGGAGCTTCCCGGCGTAGAAGAGAAAGACGTCGAAGTCACTGTCACCAATGATACCGTAACGATCAAGGGTGAAAAGAAGGAAGAAAAAGAAGACAAGGGTAAAAATTATTATTATATGGAACGATCCTACGGTTCCTTTAATCGAGTGATACCTCTCACTTCAGAAACAGATGCCAATAAGGCAGAGGCCAGTTTTAAAAACGGCGTTTTAAACATCACCGTTCCCAAGAGTCAGACAGCAAAGACAAAGGGAACGAAAGTTCCGATCAAAGGGTCCTGAACCGAAAAAGCCCTGCCATCCGTTAATTGAAGGCAGGGCTTTTTTATGCAATAAAGAGTTGCCTTTATACACCAAAGGACGAAACTCCGCTGAAAGCGCTTGTGAAATCAAATAATCAACCACCTCACAGCAAGCTGCGGAGAATTAACGCTCGTCCCGCGCGAGCGGGATTAAACGTGCAAATTCTCGATTACAGTGGCTACACCCAAACCTCCGCCGCAGCAGGAGCTGAAGCATCCGTATCTGCCGCCTTTCAGCATCAGTTCACGCATGGTGAAGATGCAAATACGGGCCCCGGATGCTCCGTTGGGATGGCCGAAAGATATTGCGCCGCCGTTGGGGTTCCATTTTTCGAAGTCGACTTTGTCACCGGTCTGTTTTTCAAGCTCGGCGGCCACCGCCAGATTCTGTACGGCAAAGGCTTCGTTGCATTCGATAACGTCGAGCTGGTTCATCTTGATGCCGGCACGCTTCAGTGCCTGGGGAACAGCATAAGCAGGAGCGATCCCCATGATCTTGGGATCGACACCACAGTCACCGCCGGCCAGCCATTTGGCCCAGGGTTTGTAACCCAGCTGTTCGGCTTTTTCTCTGGTCATCATCAAAACGAAAGCAGCACCGTCATTACGGCCGGAAGAATTTCCGGCTGTAACCGTTCCGTCTTTGATAAACGCAGGCGGAAGTTTGGCCAAACCTTCCATCGTAGTTTCAGGACGCGGATATTCATCGACTTTGAACTCCAGCGGTGGTTTTTTCTTTCCCTGCGGTACCATAATCGGCAGAATATCCTGCGCGCAGAAACCGGATTCAATAGCTTTCCCGGCACGCTGCTGGCTCCGATAAGAAAATTCATCCTGTGCCTCCCGCGAAATGTTGTACATTTTCTGGAGCGCTTCAGCCGTAAAGCCCATGTTCATCGTGGCGGGGTCCCTGGAAGGAGCAAGTGAATAGGCAATCGGCATCGGAGGAATCATGCGGAAGGGTTCTGTGGTCATCGGAAACCGGCACGGAGCCTGGCTGTAGGATTCAAAACCGCCCGCTATCATAATATCGGCCTGACCTGCCAGAATTTTCCATGCAGCGTGATTGATGGAATCAATGGCCGAACCGCACTGCATTTCAATATAAGAAGCCGACGTAGTCTCAGGAAGCCCAGAGGCCAACGCTGCCCAGCGTGCCGGGTTAATCGCGGTATTGCCTCCGATGGCTGATCCCATGAAAACCGAATCCACCACCCCTCCCTTTTCCAGAACCTTCGTCTTTTCAATAAGACCCTTTATGGCAAGTCCGGCCAGTTCTTCGCCCATCATGTTCCGCAGGGTTTTCCCCAGCGTGCCAAAGGCTGTTCTGATTCCACCTGCAAATACAACTTCCCTGCTCATAACTCCTCCTCCATGATATTTTTTGTAATTTATTTCTTATAACTGTACCAGCCTTCACCTGTTTTCTGACCGTATTTGCCTTCTGTGTAACGTTTCACAATACTGGGAGAAGGCAGGTCGGCAGGGTTGCCGGTTTCGTAAAAGTGGCTCATGCCGATATCATAGGCCAGATCAATACCGGTCAGGTCCAGCAGACGGAAAGGCCCCATCGGATGACCGGCGCCATAGACGCATGCCTTGTCGATATCTTCAAAAGACGCCACACCCATTTCCAGCATCCAGAGCGCCTCTTTGTGAATCACGCTGAAAATTCGGTTTAAAACAAATCCATCCACTTCCTTCTTGATATGGATGGGAACTTTATCGATTTTCAGGCAGAAATCCATCATGCACCTGGCCGTTTCAGCAGAAACATGGGGACCCTGAACCACTTCCACCAGTTTCATCACCAGGGCCGGGTTAAAGAAGTGGAGATTGCAAACCTGGGAAGGCCGCTTCGTGGCATCGGCAATTCTGGAGCTCACGATAAAAGAGCTGTTGGTGGCCAGAATCGCCTGAGGTGGTGCATATTTGTCCAGATCGGCAAAAACTTGCCGTTTTAAATCAATTCTTTCCAAAACAGCTTCGATCACAACATCGGCATCCTTCGCGGCTTCTTTCAGGTCCCCGGTAAAGGAGATTTTTGCGCGGGCCGCCTTTGCTGTGTCTTCCGTCATCTTCCCCTTCTGTACACGGCCGGCCAGGTAAGTATCTACAAATTTCTCCGCTTTTTCCAGAACGGCCGGAATGACATCCGTGCTGACGGTTTTAAAACCGGAAAGAGCGCACTGCAGAGCAATCTGATGCCCCATGTTGCCTGCGCCGACAACGCACACATTCTTCACATCTTCAATCTTCATCTTTTTTATCCTCGCTTTCATGGATTTTTGTTGAAAAAGTTATGGAAAACAGCTCCTTTGCCAAAACGGCAAAATACAACCATCATTCGTTGTATGAATTATTTTGCCCTGATAATTTTGTCAAGCGATTTTTTCAATTTATATTGACAGACGGGGTATTTCTGTTATAAAAATGTACAGCGATTTTTGAAAGGGTTATAAAAATCCATGAGAAAAAAATCATCGTCTGAACCTAAATCCAAACCAAGAAAAAGCAACGTTCTTTTTCAGAAAAGACAAATGCAGATCATTAAAAAAGCCACAAAACTTTTCATGAAAAAGGGGTATGTTCAGACATCCATGCGGGAAATTTCCAAAGCAACGGGCATTGATATACGGAACTTGTATTACTTCATTAAAAGCAAGGAGGACATTCTTTTTCTTGTTTTTGAACTCATTCACAGACGGGAGGAAGAACTCTTCCAGCAGGAAGGATTGATGAGCCTGGATGATCCCCTTCAACAGCTGAAGACGCTGATTCATGAATTTATTTACTACAGCTATGACTACGCCGATGAGATTCTGCTTTTATACCGGGAATCAAAGGCCCTTTCAAAACGACTGCTTAAAATTATTCTGGCCAGGGAAAGCAAGGTCGTATCCCATCTGGAAGAAATTCTTAAAAAGGGAAAGGCAAGAAAGGTATTTGATTTTGAAGACGCCTCATTTACAGCCAACATGATTATTTACCAGTTATCCCTGCGCGCCCTTCGTCGCTGGAACATGAAAAAATATTCCAAAGAAAAATTGACCGATCTGCTTGAAAAAGAGATTTTAAAATCAGTTATGGCCTGACGGTCTTTGCCGCAGATGAAGGAAAAAGCCGGGACACCGCCCCCGGCTTTTTTGTTGTGCAATTGTCCGGGCTGCATACCATGAACAAAGGCATTGCAAGCACCAGACCGATATGTTAGACAAAATGCCGATTATTACCATTTGGGAGCACACCCTATTTATGAAGTACGAACCGATTGCCATCGAAGAAAAATGGCAAAAGAAGTGGGAGCAGGAAAAAACATATAAAGTCTCTGAAGATCCTCAAAAGAAAAAATACTATCTGCTGGAAATGTTTCCCTACCCCTCCGGCAAAATTCATATCGGCCATGTCCGCAATTACACAATCGGCGATGTGGTTGCCCGCTACAAGCGCATGCGGGGATTCAATGTCCTGCATCCCATGGGCTGGGACTCCTTTGGTATGCCGGCCGAAAATGCCGCCATCGAGCATAAAATTCATCCGGCAACGTGGACCTATGAAAACATCAGCCACATGCGTAAGCAGCTCAAACGTATGGGCTTCAGCTACGACTGGGACAGGGAAATCGCCACATGCGACCCTAAATACTATCGCTGGGAACAGCTCTTCTTTATCTGGATGTACGAAAAAGGTCTGGCCTATAAAAAACGATCCAGTGTCAATTTCTGCACCAAATGCGATACGGTTCTGGCAAACGAACAGGTGGAAGGAGGCCTTTGCTGGCGCTGCGGCACGGAAGTGACGGAAAAAGTCCTCGATCAGTGGTTTTTCAAGATCACAGCCTATATTGGGGAACTGCTTGAATACTGCGACAAACTGCCCGGCTGGCCGGAACGCGTCATGACGATGCAGAAAAACTGGATCGGCAAAAGCTACGGCTGTGAGGTGAATTTCCCCATGGCAGACGGTGAAGGGGCAATAAAAGTCTTCACAACCCGCCAGGACACGCTTTTCGGAGCGACGTTCATGCTGATCGCCGCCGAACATCCGCTGGTGATGGAACTGGCCAAAGGGAAACCATGCGAAAACAATGTCCGTTCGTTTGTTGAAAAGGTCAAAAAGCAGGACAAACTCATGCGGACATCCGAGTATTACGAAAAGGAAGGCCTGTTTCTGGATTCATACTGTAAAAATCCGCTCACCGGGTGGGAAATGCCGATCTATGCAGCCAATTTCGTTCTGGCCGATTATGGCACAGGTTGTGTGATGGCCGTTCCCACGCATGACCAGCGGGACTTCGAATTTGCCAAAAAATACAGCCTGCCGTTGATTGTCGTCATTTCGCCAAAAGACAGAACGCTGGACGCGGCAACCATGACCGAAGCTTATGTAGATGAAGGCATCCTGGTCAATTCCGGCCCGTTTGACGGCATGGAGAACACGAAGGTTCTGGAGGATATTGCTGATTACCTGGAATCCCAGGGCAAAGGCCGGCGCACGATACAATATCGTCTGCGCGACTGGGGTATTTCGCGTCAGCGTTACTGGGGCGCTCCCATTCCAATGATCAACTGCGACAAGTGCGGGATCGTTCCGGTCAAAGAGCAAGATCTGCCCGTTGTTCTTCCCGAGGAGGTCGTCTTCAGCCCGGAGGGAGGCTCACCGCTGGCTGCGCTTCCCGATTTCGTCAATACCGTCTGCCCGAAATGCGGAGGCAAGGCGTCCAGAGAAACCGACACCATGGACACTTTTGTGGAGTCATCGTGGTATTTCGACCGCTACTGCTGCCCCGATTTTGATGCAAAACCGGGTCTGGACCGCAGGAAACTCGATTACTGGATGCCTGTTGACCAGTACATCGGCGGTATCGAACATGCTATCTTGCACCTCCTCTATGCACGGTTTTACACCAAAGTGTTGCGAGACTTCGGCGTCATCGGCGTGGATGAACCCTTCACCAATCTACTGACACAGGGCATGGTCTGCAAGGAAACCATGAAATGCCCAGAACACGGCTATCTTTTCCCCGAACAGGCAGCAGAAGGCAAGTGCCACCTCTGCGGGAAGGAAGTCATCATCGGCAAAACGGAAAAGATGTCCAAATCCCTCAAAAATGTCATTGACCCCGATTATCTGATCCGGCGCTACGGCGCCGATACGGCACGGATCTTCTGCCTGTTTGCCTCACCGCCGGAGAAGGACCTCGAATGGAGTGCGCAGGGAGTGGACGGGTCTTTTCGCTTTCTTTCGCGCCTGTGGAGAATCATTGACGACTATCTGGAAGACATCAAAACAGTTCGAGCTGCAAAAGAAGACTTATCCGTGGAAGGCGATCTCAAGGCGCTGCGACGAAAAACCCACCAGACCATCCGCAAGGTTACCATGGACATTGAAGACCGTTTCCATTTCAACACGGCGATCAGCGCCGTGATGGAACTGGTCAACACGCTTTACGCTGTCAAGCGGCCGGCAAAGGACGACCCCGGAGCGCTGGCCGTCATCCGTGAAGCGCTGGAATCGGCGGTTTTACTGCTGGCGCCGATCGTTCCGCATATCACGGAAGAACTCTGGCAGATGATGGGTCATCAAACATCTGTGGCCGAAATGCCATGGCCTGACTTCGATCCGGCCATCGCCAGTGAGGAAGAAATGACCATCGTCATTCAGATCAACGGCAAACTGCGCAGCCGGATGACCGTCCCGATCGACGAAGATGCGGAGCAAATCAAGGCTGACGCGCAGACGGATGAAAAAATTGCAGCAATGCTCAAAGGCGCATCCATTGTAAAAGTGATTTACGTTCCCAAAAAGCTGGTGAATATTGTCGTAAAACAATAGACAGGATCAAACCATGAAAAAACAAAACGTATTGTCCGTGATAAAACTGGTACTGGCGCTTTTGATGGTGTGGGTCGTTTTCGGCTGCGGTTATACGTTCGCACCACGTGGTGAACACATTGACATCCGCATACAAAATGTCTATGTCGCGCCTTTCGGCAACAGAACGGCCCTGGCCGAAGTGGAAAACTACATGCGCACAGCATTTATCGACCAGATCATTCAGAGCAACCGCTTTAAAACCGTCCCGGACATCGAACAGGCAGACGCGATTATCAGTGGCAATATTCTCAATATCAGCACGGCGGCGCTTTCCTACCGGGCTAATCTGCTGGCCGCCGAAGAGAGAATGACCGTTACCCTCGAAGCCAGCTTCCGTGAGAAGGACACCGGCAGAACGATCTGGTCTGCACGAAATATCGTCGGGACCGTGGATTACAGGCTGCTTGACGACACCAATCCGCTGCCCGCCAGAAAGCACGCCCTTGCCAAGCTGGCCCAGGACACGGCGGAAAATGCTTTCAATCTGATGATGGCTGATTTTTAAAAATCCTCCCTCGAGGTTCCATGAAACCTTCGATTTATCAATCAGGACGTTTTTTACTCTGGAACGCCTCGGATGAGAAACAGGCGGCGAACGGCTGGCCATCCTTTTCATCAGTCATCAAAGACTTACGACGGCCGTCTTCATTCTTCGGTAACCTGTCATCTGATTATGTGCTGGCCGTTGATTCCGGCGTGGATGTGCAATGCCCGGAGCATTCCCTGCAAAGGCTCTTCGCCGTTGCTCGTGATACCGGAGCAGCCATCGTTTACCCGGACTTTCTGATATCCGCCATCGGCGGCCGCACCGCGCATCCTCTTACCGACTATCAACCGGGATCGATCCGCGATGATTTCAATTTGGGTCATTTTTTCATCCTTTCCTCCGAAGCGATCCGTGCTGCCGTAAATAAATACGGCGCGCCCGGAGCCGACCCGGATACTGTTCTTTATGATTTACGTCTCAAAATATCTATCGATTCGGTTATTCTTCATCTGCCGGAATTCCTTTATGCGGTATCCACAAAAACGCAGCCACGGAAAAAGGATGGAACATCCGAAGCACATTTTAACTATGTCGCGAAAAAAAATTTTATTTGTCAGAAAAAGTTTGAAAAAATTGCGACACAGCATTTGAAACGAATCGGCGCGCATCTGCCGGCATGCACAAAAAAAGCACGGCAGGATAAGGCGGATTTTCGGTGGGAAGCCAGCATTGTCATCCCGGTGCTCAACCGGGAAAAAACGATTGCCGACGCGCTCGAAAGCGCCCTGAGTCAGCAAACACATTTTCCGTTTAACGTCATAGTCGTTGACAACCATTCGACGGACAAAACAGCAAATATTTTAAAAAAATATGCAGCAAAATATCCCAACCTGATGCGCCTGGTCCCCAAACGACCCGACCTGGGCATTGGCGGCTGCTGGAATGAAGCGATCTATTCACCGCACTGCGGACGGTACGCCGTTCAACTGGATTCCGACGATCTGTACAGTTCACCGAAATCGCTGCAGACAATCGTCAATACTCTGCGCAGGGGAAGCTACGCGATGGCCGTCGGTTCCTATACACTGGTAGATGAACGGCAGAAAGAGATTCCGCCCGGGCTTATTGATCATCGGGAATGGACGTCCCGAAACGGCCACAACAATCTGCTCCGAATCAACGGAATGGGCGCGCCGCGGGCTTTTGACACGAATGTTTTGCGCCGGACCGGCTTTCCCAATGTAAGTTATGGAGAGGATTATGCCGTGGCCCTGCGTCTGACACGGGAATACAAAGTCGGCAGGATTTATGAAAGCCTGTATCTGTGCCGTCGCTGGGCAGACAATACCGATGCCGGTCTCTCCGTCGAAAAACAGAACCGCAACGATTTTTATAAGGACAGGCTGCGCACAATGGAAATTCAAGCCCGGCAGCTGATCAATACAGGCAGTCAGATCCATAAGGTGCCCCGGTCGCTTCGGCTGAATCCCGTTTCTGTCACATTCACGGGATCGGAAAACATTTCGCTGCCGGCTCTCTGCCGGGATCTTTATCACCGGCAGAACGAAACCTGGCCGGAATTCGCGGATGCCTGCCGGGATCTGAAAAACATTAAGACAAGACAGCTTTCATGCGGCAAATACAACATCACCCTGCAATACAATCCGGCACGCGCGGCAAGCGGCGGCGCTGAGGTGGATAAGGAGTCCATTAAAAAACGTCCCTGTTTTTTATGCCGGAAAAACCTGCCTCCCGGTCAGCAGGGCATATTATACAGGGATGACTGTCTGATTCTATGTAATCCCGCACCGATTTTCAATCGGCACTTTACGGTTGTCACCCTCCGACACCGGCCACAGAACATCGTTTCATCTCTGCACCGGCTCCTGCAGCTGTCTGCCGATGCCGCGCCGGATTATATCGTTTTTTACAACGGTCCGGCCTGCGGAGCATCCGCACCTGATCATTCTCATTTCCAGATGATCCCGTCCAATGCCCTCCCGTTCCTGAATGAACTGAATAAACTCCCCCTGATCAAGGTAGTCTCTTCCGTTCGATTTGCTGCGGGAAGACAATTTGACCGTGCTGTCATTGTCATGGAATCAGGCGACGCCGACGCCCTGCAGAAGCAATTCATTCATTTATTAAAAGTTGTGCGGCAAGTTCTGGCAAAACGTGATGAGCCACCGGTGAATGTCATTTGTTCATTCACTGGACATATCTGGCGATTGACCATTTTCCTTCGCCGAAAGCATCGCCCCGACGCTTACTTTGCCGAGGGCAACAAGAATATTTTTATTTCCCCGGGAGCCATTGACATGGCCGGCGTTGTCATCACACCGCGGCTGTCGGATTATGAGCGTCTTCTCGGCAGCACCCTGCGGTCAATCTACAGTGAAGTATCGCTCAGCCAGGAAACGTTCACGCAAATTCTCAAGGAGTTTATGCAATGCCAAACGAAGATATAATCATCGACAGCGCCATGAGCTTCTCCGAAGCCATTGAAGGCAGCACAGCACCTCTTGAAATCATAGATTCCCTGTCCATGATAGACGTGTATTATCATTCTTTTGACGGCCTGCGGCACCAGGGGCAAATCCTTGTTGACGCGCGGCTTGAAGACGACATCTATGAAATATTTGAACGGATCGACAGGTTAAAGTTTCCGGTCGGCAAAGTTATTCCCATTGTTTCTTACCAGTGGGAAGACGGCGACTCCATGGCGGACAATAATTCTTCCGCGTTCAACTTCCGCGTCATCGCTGACACCAACAAACTGTCTCTCCATTCCTTCGGACGCGCCGTGGACATCAATCCCGTACAGAATCCCGTGATTTATCCCACCGGGCTGATCGCACCCACCGGAGCCGTTTATCGTCCGGAAAACCACGGCACGTTCACCACAGATCATCCCGTTGTTAGTGAATTTCTCAAGCGAGGATGGCACTGGGGGGGAAACTTTGAACAGCCGAAGGATTATCACCATTTTGAGAAGACATAATACCAAGTCGCATTCTTTGGCTAACTTTGTTGGCATCGTCGGCGGCTTCCTCAACGTATCAATAATACGCCTGCGGAGCCTCCTCCTTGCCGCCGCGTTACCCTTTGAATGCGACTTGGTATAAGAAGCCTGATCATTCAACATACCTTGGAGGGCGGGAAATTCCCTGTATTTTTTTCACCTCAGCCGCGGATAAAAAAAAAGGAGGAACCTCAAGGATCCTCCTTTTTGAATTGAACCGGATAAAATACTTTTAGACGGCAAAAGCTTCTTCGCTGATGTTCATAGCACTCTGCTCATCTTTCTTTAAATTGTCCAATTTGGCCGGCACGAGACCGGTGATGCGGTTAATAAAGAATTTTGCACCCTGGATTTTACCACTATAGAAGGCCTTCTCCTTATCGTTTGTCGCATTGGCAAGCCCCTTGGTTGCGACATTGGCCATCCAGACATGCAGCCAGCCGACTAATGCGTCGGACAAACAATTGAGGTAGTCACAAGCGCCAATCAGAGGAACGAAAGGCGTGGTTTTCATCATCTTTGCAAAATCCATGGCGGTTGCCGCACAGGCATTGAGGGCGCCTTCGACGATTTCCGCCTCCGCCTTCAGACCTTCGATATTTTTCGCTTCGGCAATGGCCGCCTGGGTCAGACCCAGAAGATTCATGAAATACAGGCCTTTCTTCATGCCGAGCTTACGGCCCAGCAGGTCCATCGCCTGGATGCCATTGGTGCCTTCGTAAATCAGGTTGATCTTCTGGTCACGCATCATCTGCTCGACCG
>CAZXIP010000006.1:0-27229 GCA_964640755.1 uncultured Smithella sp.
TATTTTGCCGTCCATTGAAGTCCGGTTATACCGTCGCCGCAGATATTCATTCTGCAGCCTTTGTACGCATAGCCCTTGGGGACAGAGATCAGACGCCATCCGGTAACATCCGCACCAAACTCCATCGTGCGCGCCTGAATGGCATAGCGGCTGCCGTCTTTATCTTGAACCGAGAACGCCATACCTGTACAGGCATCGGCAAATGAAAAACTAAGGGAAACCAACATAAGCACTGCAGGCAAAAGCATTTTAATTTTCAAAAGCACCATAATGTCCTCCTTTGTCAGGAACAAAGCAGTCCCTATCATTTACATGTTTCTTTGCCGGTCTGATCACGACCTGATAGCCTTCTCTTACATCTTCATTCCGCCGTCACAGAAAATAACCTGTCCCGTGATGAACGAACTTTCATCAGAAGCCAAAAACAGAGCCAGATTGGCGATGTCCTGAGGAGAGCCCTTGCGATTCATCGGCACGATAAAAGGCAGCATCATGTCCATCTGCTTGAGTGTTTCCGGCGGCATGTTCTTCATCATATCCGTCCAGATCATGCCCGGAGCAATCGCGTTGACGTTTACACCCTTCGCTCCCAGCTCTTTGGCCGCCGTTTTGGTCATCCCGATGACGCCCGCTTTCGAGGCGGAGTAGTTGAGCTGTCCCACATTGCCCAGCGCGCTGGTCGAAGAAATATTGATGATTTTACCGTAACCTTTCTCACGCATGACACGCGCCGCGCACTGGATGCCGTAGTATACGCCGGTCAGGTTGACTGCAATAACGGGGTCCCACTGTTCATCGGTCATTTTGTGCAGAATGCTGTCACGGGTGATCCCCGCATTGTTGACGATAATATCGAGCGTGCCGAATTCTTTGACTGCCGTATCAACCATCTGCTGGACCACCGGGCGTTCAGCCACCGAACCCAAAACGGCAACAGCCTGCCCGCCGGCCGCCTTGATCCTGTTCACAACGGCATTCGCGTCTGCCTCGTTCACATCGTTGACAACCAGTTTAGCGCCTTCTTCGGCAAATCTTAAGACAATGCCTTCACCAATGCCGCGTCCTGATCCGGTTACAATTGCCACTTTGTCTTTCAGTCTCATAAGAAATCTCCCCTTTTATTTTTTGGGGCATGCCCCTAAATACTTTCCCGTCATCCTGTTTATCATCTGCATTTCCGAAGATTTAACCAATGGGCCGTTTGCGAATGATCTCTCTGCAAAGCGCCAGGTAATCCTCGGCGCCATGGCTTCTGGGAGCATATTCAAAAATGGATTGGCCAAAGCTGGGAGCTTCGGCTACGGCAATATTCTCGCGGATCACGGCACTGAACACCCGCTCGCCGAAGCGTTCACGAACCTTGTCCATAATGGCGTTGTTCAGCCTTTTCCGGGCATCGTAGCGAGTGGGAATCACACGATACGATGGACCGTCTTTGTGGTATTTTTTCTTGACTTCCTCAATCAGCGCCAAAAGCCTGCTCATGCCTTTGAGCGCAAGGAATTCCATCTGCAGAGGGATATACACTTCGCGGCAGGCAACCAGGGCATTGACCGTCAGCAGTCCGGCCGCCGGGGGGCAATCGATGATCACATATTGAACATCGGAAACCTCCGTCAGGCGATTCTTCAGGATTTTTTCTTTCCCGGGTAGATTGCTCATTTCCGTTTCCAGGCGCGACAAATCAAGGTTCGCGGGCAACACATTCATACCCTTGAGCCCCAGAACTGCTTCAGAAATGCTCTCCGTTTTTTGCATGACCGAATAAATCGTGCTCTTCATCTGATGGGCGTCAAGCCCCAGGGAATAGGTGAGATGTGCCTGCGGGTCAAAATCGATGACCAGAACTTTCTTCTTAAGTAGCGTCAGCCCGACGGCAACATTGAGAGCGCAGGTGGTCTTACCGACGCCCCCCTTCTGGTTGCAAAAGGCGATGATGTCAGGACTGCTCATACTTTATTCTCCCGATATTGATTTCAGGCAATCGTCGAAAAAAATTCTTTGACAATGCGGGTGATTTCCGCGGGTTTTTCCATGGGAATCAAATGCCCGGCATCGGCAACCGATCCGTATTTACCCTGCGGCAGCATCGAAACGGCTCTCTGGATATCCACCAGGCCGACATTGGTGCTTTTTTCTCCCTCGATCACCAGCACGGGGCAGGAAATTTTCTCCAGAAGCGGCCAGGGATTGCAGCACCAGCCGCCCATAAACATGGCGGCTTCGCTTTCCGGCGTACAGGTCAGACGCATATCGCCTTCTGTCATTTTTTCCATACCGAACTGTTTGTACAGATGCAGGATCTCCGGGTCCCAGGATGAAAAAAAAGAACGCGATTTTAAATAGGACATCGCCTCTTCTTCATTGTTCCAGTGATTGAGCCTTTTAATCGACTTGGAAGCCAGCGGATGAGCTTCCAGGCTGGGCGTCATCTCGTAAAACTGTTCCGGCAGGAAAATCGGTTCGATGAGAACCATGGCCCTCGGCATAAGTCCATACCTGCCAACGGCAATCGCTGAAACTGTCGCCCCCATTGAGTGACCGACCATCAGGTGGTTCTCAATTTTCTGCTCACGACAGAAAATAGCCAGATCTTCGGCGACCACGCTCCAGGCCAATCCCCCTTCATGCGGATTGCACGATCGGTAGTTGCAGATGTACGGTGCCCAGGCCGAATGTTCCGGAACAAAATTTTCAATAATGGGATGCCACAACCAGGGTAAAAATCCGGTGGCGTGAGTAAAAAGAATCTGGCGGGGACCTCCATCGTAAAACAGATAGGGCAGTTCGGCCCCGCCGACGTCCTGCTTCTGTAATTGGGGTATTTCCTTTTTCATAAGTCAATCATTTTCCTTCTCAAAAAAACACGGAGACTTTACAACGATTTTCAAGGCTGCCGCTCCGTTGTACTTATCCGGTGAAAAAACTGTACGCAACTCAGAAGACAAAGACGGCGGCTGCGACAACCGTGGTATAATGATTATCCATGCATATTTTTGACTGGGTGACATTCAGGGTCCGGACAATCTTTCCGCTGATTTTAAAAATCTTCTTTTTCTCGTCCCAGCTCTCATCCACGTTGAAATCAATGCCCAGGGTTGAGGCGAGCATCGCCGCCGCCAGGTCTTCAGCGTGGTCGCCGGTCTGTTTCTCCGTCAGGCCGTAAGCGTGATGCTCACTGATGTATCCATAGGATGATTTATCTGCAGGAATTGCACAACCGACGGAAGCGGCAAGGAGCCTTTTCGGTTCATTGCTGCAGCAGCGGCTCATGACGCAGTATGTAATGGCGCCGGGTACCAGATGCTTGAGCCCCTGCGACTTGGGAATCATTTTGCAGCCGGGCGGAAAAATACTGGACACCTGAACCAAATTGCATTTTTCAATGCCTGCATTGCGCAGGGCGCGTTCAAACGAATGCAATTCATCCCTGTGCGAGCCGACACCTTTGGTAAAAAAAATCTTTTTAGGAACAAAAGTCTGCATTTTTGTCTCCTTTGAATATTTAATACTCGGTCAGCGTGGAAAGACCGCGTTCACCCACCAGGATGATCCGGGTGTGCGTCAGGCGGCTCGAAATCACCTTGGCCGTTGACTGCATAATTTTGAAACCCAGGGCATTGTCCTCTTCCATCATATCACGCAATTTTTCGGAATCAAACGAAATGAGTTTCGTATCCTCAAGACAGCGGGCGCTCAGGGTATAGATGAACGGCTCGACAACAGCCGACCAGCCCATCGATTCACCCCGGGTAATAAAATCAACCGTTACCTGCAAAGGCGGTTTACCCGTTCCCACATAGGTATCCATGAAAAGGGCTATTTTCCCTTCCATCACAAGATAGAGACTGCGGGCCGGATCGCCATTGTTGTATAGATGTGCACCGGCCTGGTACGTTTCCTCCTTGCCCAAAGGTTCCAGTTTCACCAGTTGATCGTTGCTGAAATTTTTAAAAAAAGCAAAATTCTTGAGTACGCTTACGGCGATCATAATCCATCTCCTTTCTCAATGTTGAAACGTTTTTTATCCCTTTTCAACTTTCGTGGGATCCTCATCCTGTCAAAGGTTCAATACCCGTTTATTTGCAATAATAATTTACACGAAATCATTGAGAATGCAAAATAAAATGATCAGGAAATACCTGAAACCGTTTATCTTGCCCGAAACCGAAAAAAAGACTATAAGGAACCATACATTAAGCAAAGGATATTTTTTATGAAAAGATTTTTCGCTCTGGTCGTCGTTTTATCTTTTATTTTATCAGGTTGCGTTTCCGCTCCCGAAACCGTCCGTGAAGTCAAAAGATCTCATTATGATCTTACCCCTTATTTCACGGATGTTGCTCCTCCCCCGGATTCCATTTTGGATGTCATAGAATTGCGCCAGGACCATACCTTTTATCTTACGGATGTCACCACGGACAGGGAACATCTGTCTCTGGAAAGCCAGCTGAGGATGGACAGAGATTATAACAGCGCCTTTTTTTCCGTCTGGCACATGAAGTATCCTTATCATGCCCTTCCCGAGCGGGTCCGAAATGATTTTACAATATACTCCATGAAACCCGGCTATGGTGAAAACAAAAGAAAACATCCCGCGGACTGGACCAGAAAGCTTCAAAACAGTGCTTCACTTCAAAGTTATCCGAATATTCTTTCCCGTGGGATCACAACCAGAAATACCAGTCTGAGAGAACTGCCCACCAACATACCTCATTTTTCCGCAAAGGACGGCGACAGCAAGGCATGGCCGTTTGATAATCTACAGCGCTCTTCCGTGCCGGCCAACACACCTGTCTTTGTCTGCCATCTCAGCGCGGACAAATCCTGGGCACTGGTGGAAACATCCTTTACTTACGGCTGGATTCCGACAGAAGATTTCGCATTTGCAGACAATGACTTTGTAAAAAACTGGGAAACGGGACGCTACGCCGTAATCATCCGGGAACACGTGTCCATTCTGGATGGGCAAAACCGCTTTCTTGTGCAGGCATCGGTGGGACATATTTTCCCTCTGGAGGCAATCTCGGCAGGCGAAATGAAAATATCCGTCGCTATGGCTGACCCGAACAGGCAGGCAGTGATACGGCATGGTTTTGTGCCGGTGAAAGCGGCCGCCCAGAAGCCCCTCCGCTTCAACCCCGTCAACGCGGCAGGCATCGCAAATGAGCTGATCGGCGAACCTTACGGGTGGGGAGGTCTTTACGGCAGACGCGATTGTTCTGCCATGACACGGGATTTTTTTGCCGTCTTCGGCATCTGGCTTCCCCGACACTCCTCAAGCCAGGTGAAAGACGCGGGCTTATACATTGACCTGCGGGGCCTCTCACGCGAAGAAAAGGAAAGAACCATCATTGCAAAGGGCGTCCCTTATCTGAGCCTTTTATGGCGCAAAGGCCACATCATGCTTTACATCGGCCACAAAAACGGCAGGGTTCTCATATTTCATAATATGTGGGGCGTAAGGACAAGAGATTCACTCGGACGTGATGGACGAAAAATTGTCGGACAGGCGGTCATCACGACGTTGATGCCGGGGCAGGAGGTTACCGATTTCGATCCGTCCATGGGATCTTATATTGACCACATTGCGGCCATGAATATTCTGATTCCCGCAAACCAGGAACAACCAACTAAATGAACAAATATAAAATTATTCTGGAATACGACGGCACCGGCTACAGCGGCTGGCAGATGCAGAAAAACGCCAGAAGCATCCAGGGCACGCTGATGGATGCAGCGAAAAAATTCCTGAACGCATCCGTGGACATTCAGGGTGCGGGACGAACAGATGCCGGTGTCCATGCACTCGGACAAACCGCTCACCTGGAATGCGCACGCAAAATAGACTGCGAAGCGCTGCGGATGGGACTCAATGACCACCTTCCCTCAAACATAAATATTTTGTCTGTACAAAACGCCCACCCCCGTTTTCACGCACGCCATTCAGCCGTCAGCCGCAGCTACCTGTACCTGATCGCCGGACGGCGCACGGCGCTGGGCAAAAAATATGTCTGGTGGGTCAGAGACAAACTTCACACGGATAAAATGCAAAAAGCCCTGTCCGTTTTCAAGGGGTTTCACGATTTCACGTCTTTCGCCGACAAGAGAATGGAAAAGAACTCATCGACGAAAGTATTGGTCGAAGGCATCGAGATGAAAGACTTTAACAGCCTGATTGCCATCCGCATCACCGGATCCCATTTTTTATGGAAAATGGTCAGGCGCATTGTCGGAATGACCGTTGAAGCCGGACGCGGCAACATCTCAGCCGGGGATCTGGAGCAGATGCTTGTGGCTGATTCCGATGTGCCCGCCCGTCACACAGCTCCTCCTTCAGGGCTTTTCCTGGAAAAAGTATTGTATGAAGGTGACAAACTGCCAGCCATTCAGCCGCCGATTCATTTGCTGTAGAAACCTCTAGCGGCCCAGCCGGTATCCTTCCGTTATTTTATCAGAAAAACATTGACATACAGGGGGAACTTCCATATATTCCCGCTGCCGGAAAACGCTTTTTTTCTCACGGGCCACGCTCATCAAAAAAGGCTTTCTTCAACCGGCAGGCGGACGGGTAAACACGTTTCTTGCTGAATCGTCCAAAAATCAGAATCATATAAATCTCCGCAGTCACAGATCAGGCAGCCCTATGGATAAAGTCAAAAAAAAGGGACCGACAACTTTAGAAACACTCAAAGAGCTGATCAGCCGCCACCGCGAATTCGACATTATCGATCTTTTTTCAGACATGCACCCGGCGGATATTGCCGAACTGATCGACGAGCTCGAAGAAGAAGATCGCCTGCAGCTGTTTTCCCTTCTGGATGTGGAAAAAGCCTCCGATGTTATCCTTGAGCTTTCCGACAATTCCAGAGAGCAGATCATTGAAGACCTTTCCAATGAAAAACTGACCGACATCATCGAAGAGATGGAATCGGACGACAAGGCCGACATCATCGCCGAACTCTCCGACGACCAGGCCAAAGCCGTTCTTGACGCCATCGAACCCGAAGAATCCGAGGAAGTCAAAGAGCTGCTTCAATACCCCGAGGACACGGCTGGCGGTATCATGCAGTCTGAGCTGGTCTCGGTAAAAAAGCACGCCACGGTAAACGACGCCTTTCAGGCGGTTGTGGACGCCAAGGACGAAATGGAAAACATCCACAATATTTTCGTTGTGGACGAAGAAGACAGGCTGGTCGGCACGGTACCCCTGCAGAACCTGATCACCATGAAACGGTTCACCCCCATTCTCGACGTTATCGATGAGGACATCCCCAGTGTCAACGTGGAAATGGACCAGGAAGAAGTGGCGCGTCTCTTCGAAAAATACGACCTTGTTTCCATTGGCGTTGTGGACAAAGAACAACATCTGCTGGGGCGAATCACCATTGATGACATCATGGACACCGTGCAGGAAGAGACGTCCGAGGATATGTATCGCATAGCCGGACTGGGTCACGATGACACCATTTTCAATAAGACCCTTGACTCCGTTAAAAAACGTCTCCCCTGGCTCTATCTCAATCTCATGACGGCATTGACGTCCGTGCTGGTCATTGGCTTTTTTGAGGACACGATTAAACTCATGGTGGCACTGGTCTTTTTTATGCCGGTTATTGCGGGCCTTGGCGGCAACGCGGGAGGACAGACCCTGGCCCTGATCATTCGTGGAATTGCACTGGGAGAGGTCACATTCGAAAACGCCAAACGCGTTCTTTACCGGCAAATCGCGGTGGGAATAACCAACGGCATTGCCGTGGGCACTGTTATCGCCATTATCGCCTATTTCTGGAAAGGCATTCCCGTTTTAGGGCTGGTCATCGGCCTGGCCATGATCATCAGTGTTTTTGCAGGCACAATGGTTGGTGTCCTGATTCCGCTTGCCCTGAAAAGGCTTAACCTTGACCCGGCACTGGGTTCCAACATTCTGCTGACGGCCTTCACCGACGCATTCGGTTTTTTCTCATACCTGACGCTGGCAACCATTTTCATCAAATTGCTGACGTGATCCATCTGCTGAACCGGAAGGTCAGTGAATCGACAATTATTGTGCTTCAAAATACTTCTTATCACGAATCAAGATGTGTTTCCCGCACCCGGGACAATTGATGACGGGCCTGGAATTAAGAGCAGACACGTTCCTCCCGCAATAGGGACATTTCCCCCTGATCAGGGAACGGGCGATCAGCGGATAAGCAATGCCGGCCAGGATCAGCGGAACGCCTATGATGAGTCCGACAACCGTAAAACTGACCATAATACCTATGACAATCAGAATTAAACCTATGGCTGTTCCGGTTAAGCCCCCGACCGGTTTCCCCCTGCCACCGTCATTTTTCATTTCAGCTGATTTGTTATTATCCATGGTGATTCTCCTGTTCATAAAAAGTGCTTAAATCGCCAGACCGCTCACAAACAGATCAATGCCCCTGCTCTTTTTTGATTTAAAAGTATAGAAACAGGCGGCTGCGCTGTCAAGGAAATAATGGCTAATTTATTGGAAGTATTTGTATTTGTCAAAAATCATCATCAGTCAGGCTGTAATTTTCTGCGACTTTTTGATTTAAATATGCTACTTTCCCCAACGCCATAGACGGGGACAAACCACCGTTGGGTCGGGGAAGGAAGCACATGAAGGCGGCGGGTATTGATATCGGTTCGATTACGGCAAAAGCGGCTATTGTGGAAGGCGAGAAAATTCTCGCAACAAAAATAATATTTACCGGGTATAACGCGGAAGCCGCGGGGAAAAAAGTTTATGAAGATGTGCTTGCCGAATCCGGCCTGGACGCATCATCCGTTTCTAAAATTGTTTCCACCGGCTACGGCCGCAATTCGGTGAAGTTTGCCGACAGGTCTTTTACGGAAATCATGGCGCATGCCGCAGGCGCATATTTTCTGAATCCGAAAATCAGAACGATCATCGACATTGGCGGACAGGACAGCAAGGCCATGTCGCTTGACGAAAAAGGCAGGGTTAAAAATTTCGTCATGAATGACAAGTGCGCCGCGGGAACCGGCCGCTTCCTGGAAGTGATGGCACGGGCGCTTGAAGTCAATCTGGATGATTTCGGTGCGATGTCGCTGCAGTCAAAGCTGCCTTCAAAGATCAGCAGCCTGTGCACGGTCTTTGCTGAATCGGAAGTGATCTCACTCATCGCCCGCGGCGAAAAAAGGCAGGACATCATTGCCGGCATCCATGAATCCATTGCGGCCCGTGTCTCCGCCATGCTGGCGCGAATCGGCATTCAGGAACCTGTCATGATGACCGGCGGCGTCGCACGAAATGCCGGGGTCGTCGCGGCGCTGGGGCAAAAGCTTGGCGCCAGAATTGAAGTTTCCGATTATATGCAGGTCAACGGCGCGATCGGTGCAGCTGTCCTGGCATCATCTATTTAAGATTATTCGCTTTGTTACTAATGGAAAAACCCTCATTAGGACATCTCCTAGTAATCTGATATAGGTCAATCCAATACAAACATAAAAAGAGGAGCTCATGGTAACTTCTGTTGGTGAAAATATTGATGCCTATTGTCTAAAATGCAAGCTGGTTCTGGCTCACCTGATATTGTTCAAAGTAGATGAAGTGGTAAACCGCGTAAAATGCAAAACCTGCGGTGCGGAGCACAAATACAGGGGAACAGTGCCTGCCGCCAAAAAAACTGTTACCGTGCACCCAGCCGGCGCTACCCGGGCAAAGAAGTCTGCGACGCCAAAGGCGGCAGTTAACGACGCGCCCCTGCGATGGGACCTCAAAAGCCGCAATATACCGCCGGCAACGTCCATCAGGAATTATTCAATCAAGGATACGTTCAAAGTCGATCATGTCATTAAACATCCGGTATTCGGGGTGGGTTTTGTCGAGAAAGTTGTCAATGACAAAAGCTTTTATGTGTTATTTAACGATTCCGTGAGATTGATGGGCATGAACATTTGCTAACGTTTCGCTGAATCATCCGAAGAATCGATGATGCAATCCTTCTGATCAGTGTCCTGCTGAAAATACGCACTAATCTTCATTCGCAGGATATCAACCACATTGCTTTTTACGCAGTCTGACATTATATATTGATGAATAACTATAAAAAGCCGTTTATCATTTTTGACAATATTTGAAAACCAAAAGGGGGCAATATGGAAGATGTCTTATCAGCTTGCACAGTAACCATGAATATCCCTGTGGCCTGGGGCGAGATGGACGCCATGGGGCATGTCAATAACATTATTTATTTCCGCTATTTTGAGACGGTGAGAATCGAATATTTCAACCGTCTGGACATGATGGGATATGCGCGTGAGTCAGGGATCGGACCGATTCTGGCCTCCACAGAATGCCGTTATAAAATGCCCCTGCAATATCCGGATACGGTGATTGTCGGGACAAAAATATTGAGTATGGAAGAAGATCGGTTTGTCATGGGATACGAAGTCTTCAGCACCAGGCACAAAAGAATAGCAGCAGAAGGCGAAGGTGTTGTGGTGACCTATGACTACCGCAACAACAGAAAAGTTCCCATTCCGGACGATCTTCGGGCAAAGATCATGGAATTGGAAAAAATAAAAACAGCCTAAGCACCTAATAGTCTGACCACTTGATATGCCGCCATACCGCCCAGATAGGACACGATCAGCGTCATGATGATGGTTGAATAAAACCATTTGCTGCTGTTCATTTCCTGACGTAGAACAGCGATGGTCGCGACGCAGGGGACAAAAAGCATCATGACAACCAGAAACGCGGCGGCGGAGGCATGGCTCATGACGGAGGGGAGTATGCCGGACAATCCCCCTTCTCCGACGGAATACAGGACACCGAGTGTTGCGACAACGGTTTCCTTGGCGACAAGTCCCGTCAAAAGCGCTGTGATCATCTTCCAGTCCAGCCCCAGTGGAACGCCAAGCGGTTCAATCAGCCTGCCCAGCGAGGCAAGCCAGCTTTTTTCCACCACGCCCGCCGGAAAATACGAAACCAACCAGATGATGACGGAAACGGCCAGGATAACCGTTCCAGCTTTGCGGACAAAGGCGATGATTCTGGACCAGATCACCATCAGGATGGCCCTGGCGTCCGGGGTGTGATAAATCGGCAGCTCCATGATGAAAGGCGCATCCTGCCTCCACAGGGTTTTGTTGACCAGAGCGCCCGCGAGACCCAGCACAGCAATGTTCAGCGCCAGAATGGACCAGGCAACAAAGGCGGCCTTCGAACCGAAAATGGCCGCCGAAATCAGCGTCAGAACGGCAAGCCTTGCAGTGCAGGGAACAAATGGAATCAGCAGCAGGGTGATCATGCGGGCCTTGCGCGTTTCGATAATTCTTGCACCCAGAACAGCGGGCACGTTGCAGCCAAACCCCAGACACATGGGAATGAAGCTTTTGCCGTGCAGTCCGACCAGATGCATAATGCGGTCCATGACAAACGCGGCGCGCGCCATGTATCCGACATCTTCCAGAAACGCCATAATTGCGAAGAAGATGAGCAGGATCGGCAGAAAAGTAAGTACGGAACCTGCGCCGCCGATCACACCATTGATCAGCAGACCGTGCAGCCACAAAGGCCATCCGGTTGTCCAGGGACCAATCATTTTGACAAAATGCTGGATGCCTTCATTCATCCAGTTTTGCAGCGGAATCCCCACGCTGTAGGTGAACCCGAAGACAAGGGCCATGACCGCCAGCAGAATGGGAATGCCAAACACCGGTCGTGTCAGGACATGGTCAATCCGATCGGTCAGAACCACCTGCCCCATCCTGAACTGCGACATTGCCGCGCGGCTGATTTGTTCAATCCAGTCATAGCGGCCGTTGACCACGGCATGCAGCGCATCCTCGTGCTTGCTCAACAGGTCCTGGATTGTGTTCCACGCGGTTTGATCGGCGAGCTTTTCAACCAGGGCGGAGGCTTCCGGATCGCCTTCCATGATTTTAACGGCAGTCCATTCGGACGTATAGGGTTCGGGAACCAGCGGACGAACAATTTTTAAAATCTGCCGGTAAATCCGGAGATGGTCCGTGGAGACTTCCGGCTGACTGGGCTGCAATTTAGCGCCGTCCGCGGCAAAAGCTGAAATCTGTTCCACCAGGTCCCTGATACCGCTGTTTCTTTTTGCAACCATTGGAATAACAGGAATACCCAGTTTTTCCTGCAGCGTTGTCGTGTTGATCTGGATGCCCTGGCCGGATGCAACATCAAGCATGTTGACGGCGGCGATGACCGGTCGGTTGAGAAGCAGAACTTCCGACAGAAGGTAAAGGCTTCTTTCCAGCGCCGCGGCGCTGAGCACCAGGATGACCAGATCCGGCTTTTCCTGAATGAGGAAATCGCGGGCAACCCTTTCCTCTTCGGAAAACGCGGTGAGGCTGTACGTACCGGGCAAATCAACGATCCGGATCAGGAGATGATCCGATCGGTGTTCGCCCTCTTTTTTCTCCACGGTTTTACCGGGCCAGTTGCCGACATGCTGCGACAGGCCGGTCAGAATGTTGAAAATGGTTGACTTGCCGACATTGGGCTGGCCGACCAGCGCGACGGTGATTTCCTTTTCGATGGCCGGCTCGCAGACTGCTTCATCGGGATCAATTTTATAGACGGAAATCTTTGAGGCCTCTCCCCGGCCCAGCGCGATGCGTGTGCCCGAGACCTGAACGACGATCAGTCCGCCGCTGACCTGGGCAATCCTGAACCTTGCCCCTGTAACAATGCCCATACCGGCCAGGCGGCTGGTGAGGGCGGAACCGCCGTCCATGGAGTGAATAATACCCTGATCGCCTTCGCGCAGGGTGGTTATGATATCCGGAGGTGCCATATCCTTCGTCTTTCAGTCATCAGCATGCAAGGCTGATGCGATATTTTTTCAAAATCTTTTCCGGACCGTAGGAGGTTTTGGTCCGTCGCAGATTCCCGTTGCCCATGTCTTCTTCCAGGTTCAGATACCGGTATCGAGGCTCCAGCTTTTTGGCCGTGTCATTGAACATAAACTCATAAATGCCGTGATACTGTTTTGAGGCCTTGGCAAAATGCAGGCAGAACATATCGGCATTCAGAGGCTCGCCAATAATAAATCCCGCCGGTTCATTATCAATATAATAGATTGTCCCCCACAGCGCAAGCGCAGGAAAGTGCCTCAGCGCCTCCGCGCACACCGCAAAATCGGTTTTACCCTCCACCAGGGCCGACTCATCCTGCCACTGGCGCAAAACCGTCATCGCATCATTGATATTCGCGCCACCCATGGGAAGGCCCTCTGGCCTGTATAGGCCGTAAAACTGGTTCAGGTGATTGCGATGCCGGGTGTAGGTTTTCCCGGCAAAGGACGCCATGTTTTTTGTCAGATAAATGTAATCCGATTCGCTGTCGTCATGCGTCACACGGAATGTCTTCTCAGGTAAGCAGGAGAGCCATTCTTCGGGAATGGGGAAAAAGAAGTTTTCATAGTCGAGCAGGCCTTTTAGAATGTCCGGGCTGCAGAGCTGCAGGTTGGCAAGTGGCATGATATAGTTTTGTCCCTGACGGTTATAAGCGGAAATGAAAACGCCGCAGTCCTTTTTCAGGATTTCGTACCGGTGAACCTTGCGAAACAGATAGACATTGGCAAACGTGTAGTCCGATATGCTGAGATTTAATTGATGAAACTGATCCGCCAGAAGCTTCCGGTGCGTCAGCTCAATGGTTTCTTTAATATCCATAAAATAACGGTGTGCGTCCCTTTCCCACAAATCAGAGTTTGAGCATGTCCTGATGCTCGCGAAGCCAGCGCCGGTGTAACTTGGAATCCGGCATTGCTTCTATCACTAACTGCCAGAATTTTGAAGAATGATTTTTCTCGCGGATGTGCATCAATTCATGAACAACAACATAGTCGATCACTTGCGGCGGCGCCATCATCAGCCGGAAACTGAAAGCCAGCAAATTGTCTTCAGAACATGAACCCCAGCGGCTCCGGGCCGATGTAATCCGGACACCGCGCGGCTGAAGGTTCAGCTCCCTGCTGAAATGCTCCACGCGGGCAGGAATGTGCTCTCTTGCTTTCTTCTGATACCATAAAGCAAAATAGTATTTTTTCATCTCCCCGTTATCGGGGCAGTTGAGAACAAACCGGTCGAACCGGAGGAACACACCTGTGGTTTCCAGGGGGTCAAAACCGGCTTCCAGGGGATACGGCCGGCCCAGGTAATAAAATTCTTCTCCCGTTTCGTAAGTTTTTTCTTTGTGATGATTCGGCAAAAGGGCCTGGTTAAGCAGGATCCGGTCAATCCAGTTTCGCTTTTCTTCAACAAAGCGGTTAATTTCCGACACCGGCGTGTAATACGGCGCGTAAACCGTGACATCGGAATTGCTGCCAATTTGCAGAGAAATGGTTTTCTTTCTTTTTTTGCTGCGTTTGAGTGAATAGTTGATGTTCATAATCCGTAATCGTCATTTATCATATCATCGCCGCGAAAGCGAGGCCGGAAACTATTCAGAAACAGCGGACGGCGTGCAACAGTGTTCCTTTTTATTTGAAGGATTATATGATATGTCATTCAAAATATTTGCGGATGGTCATTTATGGAAACGAAGAATATCCGTCCCTGGGGTTATTATCAGGTTCTATCAGATGAACCGGATCATAAAGTCAAAAGGATTGTCGTTGCACCGGGCGGCTCTCTGAGCCTGCAGCGTCACAGCAGGCGTTCGGAACACTGGTATGCCGTAGCCGGCGAGGGGGTCGTCACCATCGACGGCAGGGTTTCCCCTCTTTCGGGCGGACAGGCGATAGACATCCAGCAGGGAGCGGCGCATCGCCTGGCAAACAACTCTTCAAGCGATCTCGTCATCATTGAAGTGCAAACGGGAACGTATTTTGGCGAAGACGATATTGAAAGGCTGGAGGACAGATACGGCAGGGTGTGAAACCATCAGGACCGGGCCAGTTCATCCCGTATGGCCATGCCGATCGTTTCCAGCACATAGGGTTTTTTGATATAGGGTCCTGCGCCCAGTTTTTGAGCTTCGCGAACACGGTCCGTCTCGGAAAATCCGCTCACAATGACCGCCTTCTGTTTCGGATGGATTTCCAAAACTCTTCGGTAGGTTTCAAGACCATCAATCCCCGGCGCCATGATCATATCCAGAACAAGAATATCGGCTTTGTTTCCCTTGAGGTACTCCACCGCCTTTTCCCCGCTGGACACGGAATGCACCTTGTAGCCCAGTTTCTCAAGCAACGCGGAGGCGACATCTCTTTGTTCGGCAATATCGTCCACCACCAGGACCGATTCTCCCCTTCCCCGGTATCGCTCCGTTTTCTCCTTTTGCCGCGCCATCAGCGTTTCCTCACGGGTGACCGGAAAATAAATCGAAAAAACGGTTCCTTCGCCAACGCGGGATTGAACATCAACATAGCCTCTGTGATCGTTTACCATGCCCCAGACAATCGGCAGACCCAGACCGGTACCGCTTTTGCCCATTTTTTTGCTTGTGTAAAATGGTTCAAATATCTTCTCTTTTTGGTCAGCAGAAATTCCTGTTCCCGTGTCTGATACCACAAGGACGACATAATCCCCTTCCCGAATCTCGTCATAGCCTCTGACAGCTTTGTCCAGATAACGGTTCTCGGTACGGATCGTCACCTCCCCCGCTCCATCGATCGCTTCCGCCGCGTTGACCACCAGGTTCATCAACGCTTTCTCCAGATGGACAGGAGAGCCTTTGATATTTAACAGATTACCATCGCGTTCAGACCTGAACGCTACCTGGTAATGCTGCTCTTTCAGTTTTTCAAAAACCGGGCTTTTAATAAAACCTGAAACAACCTGGTTGAGGTTGACCACTTCGGTTGTCGTCACCCCTCTTCTCGCCAGGGTGAGAAGATCCTGGATGATCGCAGCGCCTTTCTCTGTGGACTGCATAATCTTTTCAACATTTCCTCTTGCCTTGTGATCATCGGAAATATCCATCAGCAGCAGTTCCGAATATCCGGTAAGGACCCCCAGGACATTATTCAGATCATGAGCCACTTTGCCTGCCAACTGCCCGAGCATTTCCATTTTTTCTGCACGATTCAAACGATCCTGCAGTTTTTGTTTTTCCTCCTGGGCCCGTTTGTGTTCTGTCTGGTCTTCTGCATGAATGACGATTAAATCCGGAGGAATAAAACCATAATGCAGAGACAGGCTTTTACCGGGTGCAAAGTGGCGGGAAATAATGTCTCGCCTCAAACTGGATCGTTGCTGGAAGCATAGGTCCAAGTCATCGATGGCCTGCGGGTGATCTTTATACAGATTCAGGGCGCTCTTTCCCAGTGTTTCAGCCGCTCTACCATCGGTAAGCTGAATCGCCGCGAGATTACAATCGATTAGAATGAAATCATCTTCTTTTTTTTGCCAGGTGAAGGTAGGTATGGGACTTTCCTGATACAGTTTTCTTAAATGTTCCTCACTCTTGCGCAGCGCTTCTTCAGTCCGTTTACGTTCGGTAATATCATTGTACAAAATCTGAAATTGCGAAGTTCCGTCCCACAGGATTTCCTTACGAAAGGCCTGGAGCCGACGGATCTCTCCGTCTTTTCTGAAAATGCTTATTTCATATTCGGACGGCAACGGCTGACCCATCCGTCTTTTTTCCCGCCGGACCAGAAACTCCTCGTAACTTTTCGGCGTGTAGCGAATTTTCGTCGGGGTTTCCCGAAGTTCTGCGACGGTTTCGTAGCCATAGATATCAAGAAGCGCGCGGTTGGCATAGAGTGTCTCACCGTCCACGGATACGATTCGCGCCCCCAATGGAGATTCATCAAGCGAACGGCGGAAATTCTCTTCGCTCTTCCGCTTCTCCTCCTCCGCCCGTTTGCTCTGGGTAATATCGCGAATGGTCCCGTAATATTCTATTTTGGAACTATCCTCATTTCGCCTGAACTCAGCAGTGATGAGAGTGTCGATGACCGCCCCGTCCTTTCGTTTTAACTGGATGGGGTATTCCTTGACATAACCCTGATTTTCAATGTGAGTAATAAACCGTGTGCGCTCCTCCTTATCTACATATAAAGCAGAAATGGGAACTTGAAACAGTTCTTCACGATTATCATAACCAAAAAACTCCAGGGCGGCATCATTGAAATCGATCCAATTCCCCTCTTTGGATGTAATGAAGACACAATCCCGGGACGTTGCAAAGAATTCGCGGTATCGCCTCTCGCTTTCCCGCAAGGCTTCCTCGGCCTGCTTGCGTGCTGTAATATCCCTGGACACGCCATGAAGAGCGGTTAATTCGCCCTGATCATTTCGAATCCCGGTTACGATCACGTCCAGCCAGCGCGTGGAACCATCCTTATGATAATATTCCAATTCAATATTCAATGCCCTCGTGGGATCTGCAGTCCCCTGTTCTTCGAGGGCAAGCTCTTTTGTCATCATGTCAATCGCCCTGGTCATCGACTCAGGCGTCAGTTGTTGATGCAACGTCTGATGAATCCGTTCTTCCGGTGTGAATCCAAGCACCTTCTGAATGGACGGGGTGATGTAGGTTGTATGCAAATTCATGTCCGCTATCCATGCAATATCGGACATTTTGTCAGAAAGAAATCTGCACTTGTTTTCGCTCTCACGCAGTTCATCTTCAACCTTTATGAGCCCGGTGATGTTGGTGAAAAAACCCAAATTACTCTTCACACCATCCAGAACAACGACAGCGTTGCTGATGTTCGCATAAAATATGGAACCATCTTTGCGAAGACATGGAACTTTAAGCGCCCATGTTTTTTCGCCGCGCTCCAAGGCATTGAACTCGGCAATCACATGTTGAAGAGAGTCTTTCGGGTGTATATCCTCAACGCCCAGCCGTAATATTTCTTCTTCCGTGTATCCAAACATTTTGCACAGGGCAGGATTGGCATAGATGAATTTCTTTGTCTTCAGTTCAGATGCGAGTATTCCCTCGGCAGCATAAGCCAAAATTGCCTTACAGGTGGATTCCGATTGTTCCAGTTCCCTGATTTTTTGTTTCAGGGATAAAATTTCTTCAATCAATTCCTGATTTGTCCGGTCATTTTGGTTCATTTGATCCGCCTGTGACATAATTTATGGGTGAATCCATGAGGGATGATATAACTGGCGACCATCCAGACTTTAGCGTAAATTTTAATAGCAAATAATCTTTTATAATTCAATAAGTTAATTTACAGCCAATTCATTTCGCGGCAACAATGTTTTCATTCCAGATGAAAATGCTTTGCGACTTCCCCTTGAAAATCATTGAAACCGGATATCAAACTCGCCGCCTGTCACATCCAGAAAAACATCCGCAGGCCCTTTTTCCTCTCCCAGGCGCGAGAGGATTTCTCCGGCCAGAAGCGGGAAAAGGGTTCCTCGCATGATATGATCAATATTTCTGGCACCGGTCTCCACTTCCCTGCAGCGTCCGGCAATCTGTTTTAAAACATCCGGTGTATAGCAAAGCTTCATTTTGCCGGTTTCAGCCAGACGCGCTTCCAGCTGTCCGAGTTTGAGCCTGACAACCTCTTCCATGCAAGCCGGGTCAAGGGTTACATAGGGCACGATGGTCATCCGGGCCAGAAGCGCGGGCTTGAAATGTTTGGAGAGGATCGGCCGTATGGCTTCGGTAACTTTATCCGCAGACGGTCTTTCCGCGCCATTCCACATTTCGGTAATGACATCCGATGCCAGGTTGCTGGTTAAGAACATGATCGTGTTTTTAAAATCGATGTGGCGTCCTTCTCCGTCAGAAAGCGTGCCTTTGTCGAACACCTGATAAAAAAGGTTAACGACATCATGATGCGCTTTTTCCACTTCATCGATCAGAACAACCGAATAGGGCCGCTGGCGCACGGCCTCGGTCAATATGCCGCCTTCCCCGTAGCCGACATAACCGGGAGGAGAACCGATCAGACGGCTGACGGTATGGCCTTCCTGAAATTCACTCATGTTGACGGTTGTGAGAAAACGTTCGCCGCCGAAAAGAAGATCGGCCATGGCCAGGCCGGTTTCAGTTTTGCCGACGCCGCTGGGGCCAACCAGCAGAAAAATGCCGATGGGCTGGCGGGGATTGGAAAGGCCGGCCCGGGATGCCTTGATGGTCCTGCAGATGATGCGCAGTGCTTCATCCTGTCCTTTGATGCGTTCCTTCAGCCGATCTTCCAGGTTGAGAATATTCCGGGACTGATCGCGCAGCACCCTGCCCAGCGGAATACCCGTCCAGTCGGAAACCACTTTGGCAACCACGTCCGGGTCGACATCCACCCGTATCAGCGGCGACTCTTCCTGAACGGCGGCAAGTGTATTCATTGCCCCCGAAAGCTCCTGCTGAAGCCTGTCTCTCGCCTGCCCTTCCACGCCATCGCTTGCCGCTTCGCACAGTTTTTTTCGCGCATCCAGCAGTTTCCGGACCGCTTCCGACTCCGTCCGCCAGCGCTCGTGCAGCTTTTCCAGCCGGCCTGAAAGCGATCTCAATGATTCTTCAACCTGCGCGGGCCTGTCTTCATCAATGGCCAGACCATGCATCCGGTCGCGCTGAAGCGCATTTTTCTCGCGCGCCAGCGCTTGTATCGACCGTTCGAGGTCTTCTATCATATCCGGTTTTGCCGTGAGCAGAATCTTAACGCGCGCCGCACTGGTGTCCAGAAGATCAACGGCCTTGTCCGGCAGCTGCCGTCCCGAAATGTAGCGTCCGGACAGCTCCGCCGCCGCGCAAATGGCATCGTCACGCACAGTCACACCATGCGCCGCTTCGTATTTGTCCTTGAGGCCGCGCAGAATCAGAACAGTTGTTGCCACATCCGGTTCGTCCAGTTTGACCGGCTGGAAACGCCGGGCCAGTGCAGCGTCTTTTTCAAAATACTTTTTGTATTCCGCCCAGGTGGTAGCGGCAATGGTGCACAGCTCCCCGCGCGCCAGCGCCGGCTTCAGCAGATTGGCGGCGTCGCCTCCTCCTGCCTGATTGCCCGCGCCGATGAGTGTATGCGCTTCGTCGATGAAGAGAATCATCGGCGCCGGAGAGGACTTGATTTCATTCATGACGGATTTCAGGCGGTTTTCAAACTCGCCTTTTACGCCCGCTCCGGCCTGCAGAAGCCCCATATCCAGCCCCAGAATCGTTACGTCTTTCAAAAGCTGCGGCACATCACCCTCCGCAATGCGCAGGGCCAGGCCTTCAACAACAGCCGTCTTGCCGACACCCGCTTCTCCGACAATGATCGGGTTGTTTTTGCGCCGTCTAGCCAGAATGTCGATCATCTGCAGAATTTCACGGTCACGGCCGAAGACCGGATCAATTCCACCCTTTCTGGCGCTGGCGGTGAAGTCGGTGCAGAAGCGGCCGATGGCGGTTGTTCCCGCAGGCGGCGGCATTTCCTGTCCGGGCCCTTCCTCATGTAAAGCCTGCTCTATGGAAGAGCGGCAGACCGTTGCGTATTGCGCGTGCAGGGCGTCGCAGCTGACCGTTTTGAGCATATTGACATATTGACCTTCGGCGAGTCGGTATAGTTTGCTGGTCAGGGCGGACAGCATTGCGCCGGAACGGATCAGGTTTTCCTGGTAATTGATGGAGGAGACGAGCCAGGCATCCTGCAGCCATTCGATCAAAAGAGGCGAAAAAACCGGCCTGCCGGAGTTACCGGTGCGCAGGGCATCAATATCCAGGCCAATAGCCCATTTGAGGGCGTTGACATCCACATCCGTCTGCCTGAGCAGTAGCGTCATATCCGAACGGGTTTCTTCCAGCAGCCGACTCAAACAATGCTCGACAGTAACTTCATAGTGAGTGCGTGAAACACACAGGCCGGCCGCTCCTTCCAGGGCACCGGTGCAAAAAGCGTTCATTCTTTCCAGCAGAGACCTAACATCGATGTTCATCATAATTCATTGAACCCTTTCCGTAATATTCGTCAGGCAATCACCCAAAGGGGAAAACAGCCCGGACTTCACCGATTTTTTCACACGAAAAAATCCAGGTATCCATTCCCAGCCGGCCGGCCATTTCCGCGCCCAGGCGGATGCATGGTGCTTCACCTTCTTGTAAAATCAGTTCCATGTCGAACTCCAGCGGATCCAGGAGATAAAACCTGGTCAGCGCGCAGAGGCGTTTATTTTCTTCGCTTCCCGGCAATAGCTGCTGAAACAGCTGATAATTCACCGGGCCCAGACGCAGGCGAAATTTACCGGCATAGTCCCTGATTTGCGAGCCGATGACGCTGTCTATGCCCAGACTGCATCCGGTGCTTCCCATCAGCAAACGCTGCGACGGAGGAATTTTCACATTGCGCCCGGCGCACTGCACAACTTTCACCGGGGTGTAGCTGAAAGCATCGCCAAGCATGGTTTCCAGCCCCCAGGCACTTCGGGGATGCTGGCTTAAGATTCCGCCGTAGCGGATCATGGAATACGCGTAAGGCATGTCCAGGCGATGCCTGAACTCTCCCAGCCCGATCAGGCAGTACAACTTGTTCAGGATTTCCGGATTATTTTCTTCACAAACCTGGAAAAACAGGCGGTATTTCATCGAGCAGCGAAAAAAGAGCGTGAAAAGCCTGTGGTTGAATATATCCAGGAAATCCCGAACGGCGGATTCTTCTTCTGCTTCCTGCTGGATCAGGTCTTCCGTGTAAAATGTCGGCAGGGGCGACGCCGGCCCGTAAATCCCCAGAAAACTGGCGTTTACTAAAAAACCCTGTGTTTCTCCCTCTGTTTTTTCAATGGATGCGACATCCGAGGCGGGAAAACTCAGATTGTTTTGCGGCCGGATCCGCAGGCTCTGCTCCTGCCGGGCAAAGGTATGCGCATCTTCAACGGTTTCCAGTCCATGGCCCAGAAGGCGCATCAGCCTCATCACCTGAACAAAAGAAAAACGCCGGCCCTTTTCCACGAGCTCGTTTGCTATATCAAAGGTTGACAGCCCAGCCTGGCCGGCCATGAATACCGTTCTCCTCTCAGCACTTCATCAATTGTCAGTCTGGTAAATGAATTGATGGAGGCATATCCCCCTAAAAACTGATCCAGCACACAACCGAAAACGAACATGTCTCCCGTCGAGGCAAAATGATCCTCGCGCAGGTTCAGGGTAATATCGCGCCCGCGCAAGGGCATTCCGCGAAAAATCCGGTCGGCCGCTTTGTCTTCCAGGCGTTCTATGCCGCTGATTCGTTTCTTGTTGGCAAGTATGACCGGCTGATTTTGAGATTCCGAAAAAATATAGAGGTCAAGCAAAGCCCGAAAGTTATCGGTACTGGCAAGTGACAGGTAATTCAGCGACAGGTGCGAGATCAGCCGCCACAAAAAATTGGATCCCACGGGCTGCAAAGCGGCCGGTGTTACCGGCTTGATATTGCTAAAGGTGACAAATTCAGGACCGGTTCCGACGGGAAGACAGATATCACCAACGCGCAGATTTTCCGGCAGGGAAGCGTTGGTGCAGGTAGTTTCGATGCATAGCG
Source organism: uncultured Smithella sp. (assembly GCA_964640755.1). GTDB lineage: Bacteria > Desulfobacterota > Syntrophia > Syntrophales > Smithellaceae > UBA8904. The sequence goes on from CAZXIP010000006.1 coordinate 22,422, forward strand.
TCTCAGTGTCGAGAACCGCGGCCGATTTCGGGTAGGCTATTGCCAGATAGACGTCCGTTGCCCCTTTCATCACCGAACGGCGGTGCATGATGCTGTAGACAGGCGCTGATTGTACGTCCGGGTTAAAATGATCAAATGCTTGATAGGTTCTTTCTCCGGCTCCGGCCTGCACATACCCTGATACGTTATCGATGGAATAAATCTGGTAATGATCGGGGCTGGCAGATGCCGGGCGAACCCGGTACCACTCCTTCTGATGATCAACAAAAATCGGGTCTGCATCATAAGGGAATAGATTTATGACGGGCGTGGCAAACAGCGCGAAAGCGTTTTGGGCAAGACGCGGCGGCGCGACGGGAAGATCATCCAATTCAAAACAAATTTCAAATCGGGATCCGTTTCCGGGGTTTCGCCACTCGTCCCATCCGGTCAGATCCAGGTACAAAAACTTTTCGGGGGAGTAAAAATACTCCTGAAGAATCCGGTAGCCGGGGAAGGAATGAGGCGGATACGGGAAAAGGGCCGCCTTTTCAGAAAAGCCCGCGTCTTTCAGGTGATGGCCTTGCAGGCAAGCGGAATCACCAGGTTCCAGCGGCTTGAGGACAATTTTCTTCAGATGGCGCATCAGAAGAAAATACAGGTTGGAGGCGGCCTGATAATCTCCGGCAAGAAAAAATCGCAGGGATTGAATCGGCCACTTGGATAATTGCAGGCCGTCAAGCGCCATGACCAGCCTGATTTGCGGCGCCTGACCGGACGGCTGCTCAAAAACCGCGTCGATTATGGACAGGGGATGGACATCCACATCAAAACACGTTTTGAAATGGCAGGTGGTCCCCTCAACCGGTATGGATGCCAGCCGGGTTCCCGCCGGAATTTTTACGGACTGCTTCATGGTGGGTTTGGGTCTGAAGGCAACGGCAGATGTCGACGGAATGGGCCTGAGATAATGCGGCCAGAGCAGGCGGATCAGGTCCTGGATGATTTCCGGAAATTCATCGTCCAGTTTCCGGCGCAAAAGCGCTGTCTGAAAGGATACGCCTTCCAGCAGCCGTTCCACGTCGGGGTCAGCCGTATGTCCACCGAGCATCGGGGCCAGCGCCGGATGGGACCTGGCAAACGCGCCTCCCAGTTCCCTGAGCTGATCCATTTCCTGCTGATAATAACGTTTGAACATAGAATGTCTTAATCCTCAAATTCGTTCACTACAGATTTCATCATTTTAAGCTGATCCGGCCGTCCGAATTCACGACGGTTTCAATCAGAATATTTCGTCCTGACCCTGACCTGATCCGGCCGGTAATTTGAAAACGAAGACACAATACATCCTCTTCCTGCGGCAGAAATGTGACTTTCACCGATTGAAGCCGCGGCTCGTATTTTTCGACAGCCTGCCTGATGGACTTTTCAACCCCCGTCACCGACTCCGGGTAGGAAGTGAGAAAATCGTTTAGATCAGGAATGCCGTAAGCATCGGAAATCGGAACGCCGCCCTGACGGGTATTCAAGATGCGCCGCAGATGAGCCAGTATGGAATCGACCTGCCGGATGCTGTCAGCCCGGCCGCGCCGATCGGGCTCACTTTCCCACGCACGAATACGCTCGAGAAGCCTTTCTTCGTTCATGAAACCTCAACTACATTCAATTTTTTTGCGTCAAATAAGAAATTTATTTGGAAGATGCGGCTTTATAATCAAGACCCGCTCCCGTGTCAACTGATATTTTTTGTTGCGGTCTATACTGGGTTTTGAAAACTTCGAATCCGCATTTCGAACCCTGCCCTGTTCATCGATGCTTGACCTGAAAGGATATTATGTATATAAATAAACTATATTATCCAACGTGAGCTATAATATTCATGACTGAGATCGAAAAAATTATCAATCTGGAGAAAAGGCTTTTTTGGGACAAGTCTTCTCTTAATCCCGAAATCGACAAATACATTATTGCCGAGCGAATTCTTGAGTTGGGGACGGAAAGTGAATTTCAGACGGCTCTTGCCTCTTACGGGGCGGATTTTATAAAGCGTGTTGTTAAAGAGAGCCGAAACTTGAGTCCTAAAACAGTTAACTACTTTTCAATGGTTTTTGGTATCCCACGGGAGACGACACGATGTTTTTCCGATGCATTACCGCCGATATGGCGGCCATACTAAAAAATCCTGTTCTGAAGGAGTTCCCCGCACAAACCTATCTGGCAGGTGGCACGGCCGTGGCTTTGCATTTGGGACATCGCCTGTCAGTTGATTTTGATTTTTTTACGCCAGAAGATATTGACAGTCTGCAGTGGTATCAACAATTGCAGACTGCATTTAATTCCAGTTTTAAGCTCTCTGCCGAAAAAATTGAGAAGAATACAATTGTATTGAATTTAAACAGCACCGGGTTCAGCATTTTTCGATATCCCTATCCCTTAATGCAACAGCCCGTTAAGGATCCAGGCTTCCCATTGCCTGTTGCATCTCTTATGGATTTAGCCTGCATGAAACTAATAGCGATAAATCAGCGTGGTACTTGCAAAGATTTTATCGACCTTAAGTTTATCATAGAATATACAGGTTATTCCTTGCCTGATCTTTTGCAGGGTCTTGGCCATAAATACACCGTTGGGAAAGAAATGTTTTTTCAAATCAAAAAAAGCCTCATTTATTTTGACGATGCAGAAAGGGATCTGAACGTTAATATGTTCTCTCCAAAATCCGGGCAATTTGAACGTCTGTCCCCGGTGGAATGGGAAAAAACGAAAAAATTTTTTCTTAATATACCGGCACAATGATAGTTTTTAAGCTTAACCGGCAATGCCGGCAAGCTGATAACACAGGTCCTGACTGCAAATATAGTCTCAATATTAAATCCAGAAGAGGTGATAACATGGCAATTTCTATGAAAAGCAAAGTCATTCGCAGCAACGATCCGATTTCTGAGCCGGTAGACGACGAACTGGTGATGGCAGACATTGACCGCGGCAAGTATTACGGCCTCAACGACATCGCCACGGCCATCTGGCAGAACCTGGAGACAAAGATCACCGTTGAAGACTTATGCAAACGGCTGTGCGAATCCTACGAGGTCACCCCGGAAGAGTGTTCCGCGGAAGTTCTCGCGTTCCTCAAGGAACTGGAAACCCGAAATCTCATTCTGATTGAAGAATAATGGTATCATAAAAGTCAGAACAACTTCAGACTGTAAACTTGTTGTCCTTTTCTGAATAATTTGAAGACCACTAAAGAAAACAGGAGGACTCTCCATGGAATCCCTGGTTTGCAAACACTGGCATCACTGTCCCGCTGAAGAAGTCACAACCCTGCTGACAACCCACCCTTCCAAAGGGCTTTCGCAATTCGAAGCCGGACACCGCCTGAAGCGTTTCGGACCCAACAGCGTGACACCCAAAAAGCAAAAAGGCCCCCTGATCCGGCTTTTGCTTCAGTTTCACCAGCCCCTCGTTTATATTTTGCTTGCCGCGGCTGTGATCACCCTTCTTTTGAAGGAGTATGTGGATTCCGCCGTCATTTTCGGTGTCGTGATCGTCAATGCGTTTATCGGATTCATTCAGGAATCAAAAGCGGAAAAGGCCATCGAATCCCTCAAGCAGATGATGACCACGCAGGCCACCGTTTTGCGTGACGGCAAGTGGATACAGATCGATTCGGTCAGCCTTGTTGTGGGAGATATTGTCCGTCTCCAGTCCGGTGATAAAGTTCCCGCCGACGTGCGCCTGCTTTCATGCCGTGACCTGCAGGTGGATGAATCAGCCCTGACGGGCGAATCCGTGCCTGTGATGAAAAAAGAAGAAGTGTTAGACCCGGAAACCATCCTCGCCGACCGGCGCAACATGGCCTATGCCGGAACACTGGTCACATACGGCCAGGCCCAGGCGGTGATTGTTGCCACAGGTGACAATACTGAAACCGGACGCATCTCTGAATTGATCGCGCAGGCTGCGGACCTTTCGACACCGCTCACCAAAAAGATAGCGGCATTCAGCAAAATCCTGTTAATTGCCATTCTGGCATTGGCGGCGTTAACCTTTACCGTGGGGCTGTGGCGCGGCGAAGGCGTGGTGGAGATGTTCATGGCCACTGTCGCGCTGACTGTCGGCGCGATTCCGGAAGGCCTGCCTGCAGCCGTTACCATTACGCTGGCCATCGGCGTGGGCCGCATGGCCAAACGAAAAGCCATCATCCGGAAACTTCCCGCGGTGGAAACCCTGGGCAGCACAACCGTCATCTGCTCCGACAAAACTGGGACCCTCACGGAAAACCAGATGACCGTGCGCCGGATCTTAGCAGGCGGCACCATTTTTGACGTGGAAGGAAACGGTTATGGCCCCGAGGGAAAGATCACTTCCGGAGCTACCGATCTTTCCGGGAAATATCCCGAACCCCTTTCCGAAACACTGCTTGCGGGTGTTCTGTGCAACGATTCGCGGCTGGCCGAGACGGACGGCCTGTGGCGCATTGAGGGGGATCCCACGGAAGGAGCGCTGATTACCTCGGCTGCCAAGGGCGGAATCACCGTTGGGGACGCCGTTGACCAGTCACCCCGGCTTGATACGGTACCATTCGAGTCGGAGCGCCAGTTTATGGCGACGCTGCATAAAAAAGCGGATGGAAACATGCTGTACCTCAAGGGCGCGATTGAAAAGGTCTTGCACGGCTGCTCAGAGATTCTGACGGCTGACGGCAAATCAGCAACGCTCGACAGCGAAGACATCATGAAGAAAGCGGATGAGCTTGCCTCCGGGGGGCTGCGTGTCCTTGCGCTGGCAAGAAAGAAAATCGACAAGGACAAACTGGAAGTGGATGA
>CAZXIP010000007.1:0-22924 GCA_964640755.1 uncultured Smithella sp.
TCCAGTCATGAAAAAGAGCCGGTGGCTACCTCATGACCTTGATCCTTGAACTTTTGGTTTTTAGCCTTCTTTGTACTTCTTCTCGAAAATTTCCTTCATCTTAAACTTCTGGATTTTTCCGCTGGCCGTCATAGGGTAGCTGTCAACAAATTCCCAGTATTTCGGAATTTTATGGCGGGCGATTTTCCCTTTGCAGAATTCGATGAATTCGTCGGCTGTTGCCGTCTGTCCGTTTTTCAACTGAATCGCCGCCAGCACCTGTTCACCGTATTTTTTGTCAGAGATGCCGACGACCTGCACATTGACAACCTTCGGATGCGTGAAGAGAAATTCTTCCAGCTCGCGGGGATAAATGTTTTCGCCGCCCCGGATAATCATATCTTTGATCCGGCCGGTTATTTTATAATAACCGTTTTTGTCCACCACCCCCAGGTCGCCCGTGTGCAGCCAGCCGTCCTTGTCAATGGTGTTCGCCGTGGCTTCGGTCATTTTGTAGTACCCCTTCATCACGCAGGCGCTGCGGGTCACGATTTCACCCTGTGTGTCCGGCGGTAAATCTTTGCCGCTTTCCGGGTCGATAATTTTGCCTTCGATATCCGGCAGAAGACGGCCAACGGTGGCAACGCGCAGTTCCACTGGATCGTCGCGCCGCGTCATCGTCATGACCGGCGACGATTCCGTCTGACCGAAGGCGATAACGACTTCGGAGCAGTGCATTTTGGTGATCACCTGTTTCATTGCTTCCACAGGGCAGGGCGCTCCCGCCATGATGCCGGTGCGCAGGGAACCCAGGTCGTAGCGGTCGAAATCGGGATGGTTCAGGATGGTGACAAACATCGTAGGTACGCCGTTGACGGCCGTGCATTTTTCCTGATCCATCATTTGCAGCGCTTTGAGCGGATCGAAGTATTCCAGAAGAACCATTTTAGATCCATGATAAACACAGTTGAGAGTGCTCATGACGCAGCCGAAGCAGTGAAATACTGGGACTTGAATCAACAGACTGTCCTTTTCGGTCATTCCCATCACATCCCCGACCATCCGGGCATTGTTGACGATGTTATGATGGGTCAGCATGACGCCTTTGGGAAAACCGGTTGTTCCGGAGGTGTACTGCATGTTGATGACATCATCATCGGACAGAGACTTCATCCGTTCATCCAGCGCCTCTTCCGAAACGCTCTCGCCCATGGTGATGAGATTCTGAAATTTGAACATGCCGGGAGTGCTTTCTCTTTTTCCAATATAGACAAGGTTTTTCAGAAGAGGAAGTTTGGCGGAAACAATTTTTCCCGGCTCATCCCTGTCGAGTTCCGGCAGAATGCGGCGTACAGTTTCGTAAAAGCTGGTGTCCCGATACGTGTCGATAAGAAACAGAGTGGTGGAATCGGATTGCTTGACAATATATTCCAGTTCATGCGTCTGGTAATTGGTGTTGATCGTGACCAGAACTCCGCCGACCATCCCCAGTGCAAATTGCAGGTAGACCCATTCCGGGACATTGGTCGTCCATACGGAAACGTGATCGCCGCGCTTGACGCCAAGCGCCATCAGCCCTCGCGCCGTCTTACGGCATTGATCATATAACTGGGAATAATTTAAGCGGATATTGAATTCGGGAGCAACGAGCGCCGGATGATCAGGGAAGCGGCCGGCGGTGTCTTTAATCACGTCTCCCATCGTTTTGTTTACAAAATCGGACATATGATGCACCTCGCCATAAATTGAAATTCCAATTAAGTGCAATTTAAAACCACTTAACGTAAACTGGGTTACGTATAGCCGATTTATTTTAATTCTGTCAATAAATTTTTTCAGGAATTATCAGATCACAACTTTTTTGTGTTTTTAGCGTCGGGTTGGTTTGGTTGATAGTTTAATATAATCAATAGTTTATGAGTGATGCAGCATTTTTGCTGAATATCAGCATTTCAGGATCATTCCAATTTGGAACAGTTTGAAACTCCGGGGGAGGAATAAGTCAACCCTTGTTTACGGGGATTCAGATTTCCGGCCTTTTATCAAACCATGGAGCTGCCCGCTCGAGTTGTCCGCCAAGCTGCAGCAGAAGGGATTCTTCTCCAAAGCGTCCGATGAATTGCACGCCGCAGGGCAGTCCTTCTTTGCTCCAGTGGAGCGGCACAGACATGGCTGGCTGTCCCGTGAAGTTGGCCAGTTGGGTAAAGGGCATTTTAACGAGACTCTTGGTGGCCATGACGTCCGCTAATCCTGATGCCTTCAATAAGCCTCCCAGGTTCAGCGAGTTAATGATTTTCAGCAAAAACTGTTCAGACGGTTTCTGTTTTGCCTCTCCAATGCGAGGGGGAAGAGAAGCAATGGTCGGTGTCATATACAGGTCGTATTTTTCATTGAATTTCGCCATGCGGCGTGAAAAAGTGTTCCACTGACGACGGGCCAGAACGAAATCTCCCGCGGAGAAGGCCTTTCCCAGTAAGTTCAAGGCCCAGGTGGTCTCTTCCGTGTCATGATGGTTGAGCGGCCTGCCGACAACGCTCTTGAGCTCATCTATATCGGCGGAGACTTCCCCGAAATAAAGCATGAAATAACAGCGGGCCACGGCTTCCCCGTCAATGTCAGGGCTGGCCTCATCAACCGTGTGTCCGAGGCTTTCCAGAAGTTTTGCCGCGTTCTGCACGGCCTGGATGCACGAGGGATCGACTTGAGCTTTCAAAGGCGACGAGATTGTGTAGCCGATCTTCAGGGGTTTAGGATCCAGCCCGGCATATTCCAGGAAAGGTCTTTCCGGCGCAGGAAGGAGGCATGGGGCCCCCGGGTCCGCGCCGTGTGTCGCGTCGAGCATTGCGGCTGTGTCGCGAACCGAACGGGTGATCACGCCTTCCACCTCCGCGCCCTGCCATATTTCACCCGATTCCGGTCCCAGCGGGTTGCGTCCGCGTGTCGGTTTCAATCCGAACAGTCCGCAGCAGGAGGACGGAATGCGGATGGAACCGCCCCCGTCGCCGCCGGAGGCCAGCGGGACAATGCCTGCGGCAACCGCTGCCCCGGAACCACCGCTGGAGCCGCCCGGTGTTCGATCGAGATTCCAGGGATTGCGTGTCGGACCGTGCAGTTCGGGTTCGGTGATGCCCATCAGTCCGAATTCCGGTGTGTTCGTCTTTCCCATAACAATCAGGCCGGATGCTTTGTAGCGCCTGGCCATTTCGCTGTCCTGTGTCGGGACATAGTTGCGGCAGGCTTTGCTGCCCTTGGTCATGGGGATGCCCGCTATGGCGGAAACAAGATCCTTGCATAAAAAAGGCACCCCGGCGAAGGGGCCCTGCGGGATCGATCCTTTGGCTGCAATCCGGGCTGTGTCATCCATACGGTAAATGACCGCGTTGATCTTAGGGTTGATACGGTCTATACGCAGGATTGCCTCTTCGCATAATTCCAGTGCGGTGACTTCCTTTTTTCTGACCAGTTCGGCCAGCCCCAGACCGTCGTATTTTTCGTAGTCGCTGAATCCCGGCATGTTTACCCTCCCTGGTATCGTTGTTTTTTTGTCGATTTAAGAATAATATTGTTGCCGGTTATTGTTGATCAAGACAGTTGCCGCCGCAAATGTGAAGACGTAAAATACGGGGAAAGTATATTAGCGAAAGTGCAATCAAGTCAAGGATATTTGTCCCCCGAAGCAAAACAGGGATAAACGCTAGGAATTCTTATTTTTTTCCGAAAGAAAAATACGCTCAAGGCGGCGGAAATCGATTTTACCGGTTGCGGTCCGGTTAATGGAGGAAACAATTTTAATACGGCGGGGCATGGCAAAAGGCTCAAGCTTTTCCAGGATCATTTTTCTGAGCTGTACTTCCGTCAGTTCGCAGGCGACGAGGGCGGCAATCACGTTTTCCCGTCCTTTGTCCGCGGGTAGTGCAATGACCACGGCGTCACGTACGGTGGGCAACGTCTGGATTTTGTTCTGGACTTCCAGAAGGTCAACCCGTTTGCCGGCTACCTTGACAATGCCGTCAGCCCGTCCCAGAAGCAGAAAACGATCATTTTTGTCCGGCTGGACTTCATCGCCTGTCACGCAAAATCCTTCCATGTCTTTTTCCATTTCGATGGATACAAAATCGGAGCGCACGGCGAGCCGTTTCCCCGACAGTCGCCAGGAAACAACGTCGGCAGGTTTCCAGGCGTCCGTGTTTTCGCTAATACTGCGCGATGCAATGCCGCCTGTTTCCGTTGACCCATAGATTTCATTGATGCCCAGGCCGGTTTTTTTCAGGAAATACGTTGCGTCAGAACGATTCAAAACGCCCGAAGAGGAAAAAGCGATTCTCAGTGACGGTACGGACAGATTGTCAACTTTCAAAGACCGGTAGTGAATCGGTACGCTCACCAGCACGGTGGCCTTGTGCCGGTTGATGACCGATATGATTTCCTGCGGAAATGTATAAATTTCCGGCAGCACACGGGCATGGGCCAGAAACGGAGTCAGGATGGAGAACAGAAGGCCGTAAATGTGATACGGCGGGACAGTCGCGATAAAAAGGTCTTTAGGAGAGAGGTCGAATTTGTCCCGCAAGTAAATCGCTTCCGAAAGCAGATTGCGCGGTGATTTAGACCAGACTTTGGGTTTGCCGGTTGAACCGCCGGTGAAGAGTTTTAGAAAAGGTTTATCGGGGTCGCGCATGTTTTCAGGATTCAGATCGCCGGGATTTCCTCTCGAAGGGGTGATGATCTCGATGCCGGGCATATCTTCAGGATGATCGGAAATGGCAAAATCAAAACCGACTGCGTCGTACATCTCCGTCAGGGCATGTGGTGAAAGTGAATGAGGCAGAATTAACTTGCAGGCGCCGGAAAGCGAAGCCAGAACGGAAGCGGCAATCACCGCCTTGTTTTCCGTGCACAGACAGACAGACTTTTCCGTGCCGCGCCTTGTTAAGGTTTTTTTCAAACCGGCGGCCAGTTCAAAAATCTCACCATAGGTATATCCGCCGTAAGTAAACTCTTTCTGGCACAGCGTCTTTGAAGGGGCCAGAATGTTTTTATAGGCGCCGAGAAAAGGGTCTTTTGTTTCTATGGTCATATTGATAATTTAATGGTTAACAATTATTTTTTTGCTTATCTATAAGAAACAGGGGGAAAAAGCAATACAGGTTTTTTTAAGAAAATCAAACCCTGAATGCCTGCCTGTCTGATGCCGGATGCTTCATGATGTTTTTTGTTGACTTCTGCGCTATTTTCTCATTAATTCAAATAAAAAAGAGGTCAAATAATGATTGTCGATATCGAATCATTGATTCCGCATCGTGAACCGATTAAAGTCATCACGGAGATCACAGAGATCACGGAACATGGCGGCAGTTCCACGGCTGTTGTCAATCAGGACTGGCCTCTCTGCGACGGTCAGTCGGTCAATTCAATGGTTTTAATTGAAGCCATTGCCCAGACATCCGCGGCGGTGGAAGGTCATAAACGGAAAGTAAGCGGCAAGGATCCTATCAAGGGCTTGCTGGTAGGGATTAAGTCCGCTGAATTCATCACGGACAGGGTTGCCCTGGGCACCCGGATTACCGTCGATGTTAAAAATCTGAATGCGTTTGAGAGTTACGCTGTGATCGAGGGTGTGGTAAAAGCAGGAGATGATCTGCTGTTGACGGCGGTTCTTCAGGCCGTGCGGCTCAACGATGAAGCATAAAATTTACACACAAGGAGCTTGATTCAATAATGGAAGAAAGAAAAATAGCAATTGTGACGGGGGCCAGCAGGGGGATCGGGCGTGCGACGGCTGTCGAACTGGCAAAGACCGGTTACTATGTGGTAATCAATTACAACTCCAGCGAGGCGGCGGCAGCTGAAACACTGGCGCAGGTTCAGGCCGCGGGCGCCCAAGGCGAAGTGCAGAAATTTGATGTTGCCAATGCGGACGAAGTGAAAGAGGCCCTGGCAAGAATTGTTGGCGAGCATAAGAGAATTGATGTTCTGGTCAATAATGCCGGCGTCACCGCCGACGGCCTTTTCCTGATGATGGGGGAAGAAGAATGGCACAAGGTTATCGATACGATTCTAAACGGATTCTATAATGTGACCAAACCGGTTCTGCGCGAAATGGTCAGGAAGAAACGCGGTGCGATTGTATCCGTCTCTTCCATATCAGCCATGATGCCCAACCGGGGCCAGGCCAATTACGCCGCGGCAAAGGCCGGCATCATTGCCGCCACACGTTCGATGTGCAAGGAAGTGGCACGTTTCGGCATTCGGGTCAACGTGGTGGCTCCCGGACCGATTGACACGGACATGCTCAGCACCATGCCGGTCGATGAAAATACAATTAAAAGCATGATCCCGATGGCCCGTGTCGGGAAACCCGAAGAAGTTGCCCGTGTGATCCGCTTTTTATGCTCCGACGACGCGTCCTATATCACGGGACAGGTGATTGGCATTAATGGAGGGATGTTCTGAAAATGATACGGGTCCCCTATATGAAAAAAGCAGGTTTGGTTTTATTTGTTTTGCTCGTTCTTCCTGTTTGGAGCGCCCGGGCAGATGATTTTGCCAGGCTGCGCAAGGATTCGGCCCGCATTTCGACCATAACGGCTGATTTTGTGCAAAAGAAGTCCATGAAGATTTTGTCCAAGCCGCTTGTCTCTGAAGGGAAGTTTTATTACGCCGCCCCGGATTCCATCCGCTGGGAATACAGCAAGCCCTTAAAGAGTGTGGTTATCTCCGGCAAGGGAAGCACGAAACGCTATATTGCTTCAGGCGGTAAAATGGTTGAAGATGAAACCGGAGGCGCGAAGGCAATGCAGATTGTTCTTGGCGATGTTGCGGGCTGGATGAACGGCAGGTTTGATTCCAACCCGGCTTTTACCGCGGCAATCCGTGAAGGGACCGATATGCTGATCACTTTGACGCCAAAAGGTAAAAACATGACCGGCATGATCGAAAAAATTGAGATCACGATTTCCCGAAAAGACGCGTCCGTCAAATCGGTGAGGATTGTGGAAAGTGCCACCGCTGAAACCCGGATCGATTTTCAAAACGTCGTCGTCAACAAGAGCATTGATCCCTCTGTCTTTCAGGTTGTTCAATGAAAGGCCTCTTTTTCCTGATAAGCGTTTTTCTGCTTGCGTCCTGTGCGGCGCTGCCGGCAATTCAGGAACCGACGGCAGGTCAAACAAAGAAGCCCGTCACCTGCCCGTCCCCGTTTCTTATGGAAAAAACCCGTTTCATCCACGCGATTGATGTGCAAACAGCCGGAAAGACGAAGACCGTCATGATCGGCGTGACGGTTGCGGACCCCGCCGGACGGACGTTTTCCTGCGCCATTATGAGCACGGAGGGTATGGTGGTTTTTGAGGCTGTTTCAGGACATGAAGGCGTAAACGTCATCCGGGCGCTGCCTCCTTTCGATGCGCCGGATTTTGCACGCAACATGATGGATGACATGGAACTGATCTTTCTTGAGCCTGCGGGCGTACTTGCCGGGAAAGGTGTATTTGCCGGGGGAGAGGTTGTCTGCCGCAGGCGTCAGGAACATGGCGGATGGGTCGATGTGGTGGCAGGTCATGACGGGCGCATTCAGATCCGGCGCTATTCGAAATGCGGCGCCCTTGAGCGCACAGTGCGTCTGAACAGCAATTCCCGGGATGCTTATAAAACCATTGAACTTCAATCCGCGGGACTGATGAGTTACAGTCTGATGATGAACCTGATCGAATCCGAGGTAGTCAGGGACATACCGCCGGTGCAAAAGTAAAAAAAAGGATTCCGTCCATGAAAGACCCGGTTACGGGGAAGGATATTATCATCATCGGAGCAGGCATTGGCGGTCTTTCCACGGGAATTCTGCTGTTGCTTTTGGGCTACCGCGTCACGATTGTGGATAAAAATCGAAGGCCTGGCGGCCTGATGCGCTCTTATGTGCGCAGGGGTGTCGATTGCCCTGTGGGCGTGCATTATGTCGGCGCACTGGGTCCTTCCGAACCCCTGGGAAAGATGTTTCGTGTCCTGGGCATTTCCGTGGAGGATCTGTTTTATCCCATGGGATCTGCCGGTGTGGTCGACCGGTACCTGTTTGATGATTTTGTTTTCGACCTGCCTCTCGGCATGGACGCGTACGAAAGAAATCTCAGGCAGGCCTGTCCGGCGGAAGGCGCCGCGCTGGATATCCTGATGAAAAGCCTGCGGGAGATATCCGGCCAAATGATGGATTCATCCTTCTTCCTCAGTCAAACCGATCCCTTTCAAAATATAGATTTTTTAAGGCCGATGGGGGAACTGCTGGATGATCTTCAGGTCTGTGCCCGATTGCGCGCTCTGCTCGCGGTGCCGTGCCAGCTCATCGGTGTTGAGCTTATCGATTGTCCGGTGATCTTTCATCACATGGTGGCTGCCGGGTATTTATTTTCGTCCTGGCGTTTAAAAGAAGGCGGCGGCAAAATGGCCGATGCTTTTGCACAGCGTTTCACCGCCCTGGGTGGGGAGTTGATACTGAATTCGGCCGTGCGGAAAATCAACCTGTCTTCCCGTAAAGTTACGGGGATCAGCCTGGATGACGGCGGGGAACTTTTTGCCGATGCGGTTGTGGCGGCCATCCATCCCAAAACCATGCTCGGCCTGCTGGATCAGGGCGCTCTGCGGAATTCTCTGAGGGAGAGAATTTTAACGCTGGAGGAAACAAAAGGTGTGATTGCTGTGCAGGCCGGCGTTGACGCTGCGTCGCACGGTGAGCTTGATTACAACATTTACCGGCTGCATCATGACGAGTGCGGGGGGATCGTAAACGGTATTTTTTACCAGATACGAAACAGCAATGTTTCAGAAACCAATTTGCTTTCCATCATTGCACGGTCGCATTATCGTGACTGGAGCCGCTGGGAAAACACCGTGTCAGGAAAGCGTGGCGCGGACTATGAAGAAAAAAAACTGGCCATCGCACGGGATTTATTGAAGAATGCTGAGGAAGTGTTCGGCCCCTTAAAAAATGCAGAGATTCTCGATGTCTTTACGCCTCTGACGCTGCGCGATTATGTAAACTGTCCCGAAGGTTCCTGTTACGGGGTTTTGCGTTCAGCACGTCAACTGCTTAAAGTAGCGTCTCTGAATAATCTGTCCGTTGAGGGGCTTTGTCTGGCCGGACAGAATGCCGTCGCGCCGGGAGTGATGGGCAGTATCCTGGGATCTTTCAATGCCGTGAGGCAGCTGATCGGCGCCCGGCGTTTTAAAGAAGAAGTACCCCGGTTACTCTAATACTGGACGGCTACGCTGATTTGTGCTAGTTTTTCCGGCACTTTCGTTTTGGGAAAAAACCGGATAAGTGGTCAGGTATTTCACGAAACAATAATCTTATTAACCATAAGCGTCATCATAAGGAGTCACCCGAAGTTCATGACACGTCAGGATATTGAAAATGAAGTCCGCGACATTTTTTTGAGGGAGTTTGAAGTCGAAAATCCCGAACTGGATGTCAACTTGCGTGAAGCCTACGGTTTTGACAGCATAGACGCCATTGACCTGCTTTTGGAAATCGAGAAGTTCCTGGGATCTGAACTGACGCGAGATGAGAAAAAACAGGCGATGGACATCCGCACGATGCGCCAGATCATTGATTATATCGAAATGCTGGCGGAAAAACGCCATGCCACGCAGGGATAGGGCAAATGACAGATCGCAGAGTCGTTATTACAGCTTGTTCGGCAATAACACCCATCGGTCACGGCAGGGATAAAATCGTTGAAAGCCTTATGAAAGGGATTTCCGGTGTTAAACCCCTGCGTGAAGATGAACTGATCGGCCGCTTTATTCATTCGCGGGTTTACGGCACGGTGAGTGATCCGATCGTGTATGACTTCAAAAGGCAGTACCGCAAGACCATGGGGCCGGTGGCTTATTATGCCTGCCAGGTGGCCAGGGAAGTGCTGGAGCAGTCGGGGCTTTCCCCTGAGTTTGTAACAGGAGGACGTCTGGGCATTGCGTTTGGCTCTATTCATGGTTCGCCCACGGTTCAACGCGATATCTACAAAATATTTCTTGGAGCAAAAGATAAAGAAACCTATCAAACAATCGGTGCGGTAGATTACTTGAAATCCATGGTCCATACGACCGCGGTGAATATTTCAAAGATGTTCGGCATTACCGGCCGCATTATTTCTTCGGGGACTGCCTGCACCACGTCGAGCCAGTCCATCGGTTTTGGCTACGAGTCGGTCAAGTACGGCCTGCAGGACGCCATGCTCTGCGGCGGGGCGGATGAATATGACACGATTACGGTAGCGGTTTTTGATAATCTACTGGCCTGTTCCACCGCTTTTAACGATCAGCCGGAAAAAACACCCCGTCCGTTTGACAGGGCGCGTGACGGTCTTGTGGTCGCTGAAGGCGCGGGCGCCGTTATGCTGGAAGAATATGAATTCGCCAAAAAACGAGGCGCGCAGATTCTGGGTGAGGTGATTGGCTTTGCCTGCAACTCCAATGGAGGAGACCTGATCCTTCCCAATCTTGAAGGCATTACCAAAACGCTTCAGCTGGGTCTCGAAAACGCAGAAATTTCCGCTTCGGAAGTTGATCTGATCAGCGCTCACGCCACCGCCACCAAAATGGGTGATATCATTGAGGCGCAGGCTATCGGAACGGTTTTTGGCTCCAATCCCCATGTGGTGGCTCTCAAGAGCTACATGGGACACACAATGGCGGCCTGCGGAGTCATTGAGACGATTTTAATGATTTACATGATGCAGGAGAATTTTATCGCCCCGACACTCAATCTCGAAGACATTGATGAACGCTGCGCGATGGTCAGGCACGTTCAGCATCTTATGGAACATCCGGTCAAAACTGCGGCCATTCAGAATTTTGCATTCGGCGGCGTCAACACCAGCCTGCTGATTCGAAAGTTGACCTGAAATCAAATGGCTTTTATTCATTTTTTTCAGCTGATCGGCAATTTTTGCCTCATGTTGATTTTATGGGGCTATTTTCTTTTCGGCTTTTTGTTCATATTGTTTTTCCTGTTTATTCCCTGTTATCTGTTTACAAAAAACAGCGCAGGGGCCATCCAGAAATTGTTTCACCTGCACATGAAGTTCTTTTTCAATCTGACAGGCTGGCTCATTCCCCGCACGACGTATAAAATCGATCCGGAAGTGCGTGCGCTTAAGTCGTCTGTGATCGTATGCAATCATCTGTCCTACCTTGACCCGATCCTGCTGGTTTCCCTGTTTCCGCGCCAGACGACGATCATTAAAAAAACGTTTTTCCGGGTGCCGGTTTTCGGATGGTTCATGAAGAAAGCGGGTTATGTGTCTTCCTCGCCGGCTGAAATGACGGGAGCGGCCATGATTAATGCTCTGGAGGATATCAAGGCGCATCTGGCTGCCGGCGGAAATTTATTTGTGTTCCCGGAAGGGACCAGAAGCCGCGACGGCAGACTCGGGCCCTTCAATAAAGGGGTGTTCAGTATCGCGAGATACTGCAATACAGGATTAAAGCTGGTATATATCCAGGGGACCGACAAATTGTTCCCGCCCGGATCGTTTCTTTTCAGGACTCATGAAAAGAACACTATTACGATGGAATTGATTGCAACGCTTGCGCCGGATTATTCGGCGAAAAATTTTTCGATCAATGCGGTATCCGAACAGACCCGGCGGATTTTCGAACAGAAAATCGCTGGCGGAAAAGCCGCTGATCCGGACAAAATAATATAACAATCAACCACCTCACAGCAAGCTGTCGGGGTATGAAATGAATGTTATTAAATCGCATCAATTTACGGAGCACTAATACTCGTCCCGCGCAAGCGGGATTAAATCAATGAAGGAGGACGAATCATGGAATTACAGGAAGCAATACACAAAAGACGCAGTATTCGAAAATTTACGGATACCTTTGTGACCGACGACGAATTGAAAAAAATCTTTGAAGCCGTGCGCTGTTCCCCATCCTGGGCCAACACGCAGGCATGGGAATTCGTTGTGGTGCGTGACCGCGAGATCATCAATCAAGTCGTGGCGACGTATTCCGAAAAAAATCCCGCGACAAAATGTTCGCTCATTGCTTCCGCTCTGATTGTTGTCTGCGCGAAAACCGGTGTCTCCGGGTGCTACGGAGGAGTGGAAGTCACCAAACATGCCAGCTGGTATATGTTTGATTTGGGCATCGCTACGCAGACACTTTGTCTTACCGCGCATGAAATAGGACTGGGGACGGTCGTCGTCGGTCTGATGGATCATGATGCCTGCAAAAAAGTGATTGGCCTGCCCCAGGGGTATGAAGTGGCTGCCGTGATCCCTATCGGGCGACCGGCAGTAGAGCCGAAGGATGGGCCTCCACGCAGGCCGGTGTCCGAGATGGTGCATCTTGACGCCTTTGGCAGGAAAATGTTTTAGAGAATTGCCCGTTTACGAATGGTGCCCTTACCTGCTTATTTTAATATTCGTTTGACTTTTTAGTCTGCGCATTTTAAATTTCTCATTTATTGGTAAGGGCATTGAATATAACAGGCTGAAATTGCGTATGAAAAATAAAAAGCGCATTGTGATCACAGGCTTAGGGACGATAAACGCCGTTGGCAACAACGTTGCGCAATTCGCGGCGTCTTTGCGGGGTGGTGTCTGCGGCATTTCGGAGATTGATCTTTTCGATACAAGTGGATTTCGCACGCATAAAGGCGGACAGATCAGGAATTTCAATGCCCACAAGTCCATTCCGGGCGAATTTTCTCTCAAAAGAATGTCTCGCGCCGATCAGCTGGCCTTTGCCGCGACGATTGAAGCGCTTACAGATGCCGGTCTTTACCCGCTGCCGGAACCGGTCAAACAAGATATGGGGGTCATCATCGGCGGAGGTTCCGGCGGGTTGTTCGAAGCGGAAAACTTTTACGCGGAGCTGCTGGCCAAAGGTCTCGACAGGTCGAGATTTTCCCGGCTGTCCACCGTTTATTGCGCGTCCTCGGCTGATCGGATTGCTTCCAGTCTGGGTCTTTTGGGGCCTAAAACCACCCTGATGACTGCCTGTTCTTCAGGAGCCAACGCGCTTGGTTATGCGAGGGATTTGATTGAGAGCGGTCAGGCGGAGATCATGCTGGCAGGCGGCGTCGATCCGATGTGCCGGATTACCTATGCGGCTTTTAACGCCCTGAAATCCATTGATGAAGATGTCTGCCGGCCTTTTGACAGGAACCGCTCCGGTCTATCGCTGGGAGAAGCGGCGGCCATTCTGGTTCTGGAACCGCTGGAGTCGGCGCTGGCGCGGGGTGCAACAATTTACGGCGAAATTCTGGGATACGGGGTGAGCTGTGATTCCTTTCACATGACCGCCCCCGACGAAAAAGCCTCCGGTGCCGTGCGTTCGATGCGGGCAGCCCTGAAGGACAGCGGACTGTCCACGGAAGATATAGATTACATCAATGCCCATGGAACCGCTACGCCTGCTAACGACGTGACGGAAACCAGAGCCGTTAAAGAAGTATTCGGCCCGCGCGCCTACTCGATTCCGGTGAGTTCAACAAAATCCATGCATGCCCATCCACTGGATGCGGCGGGAGCTCTGGAAGCCGTTGTCAGCCTGCTGGCGTTGTCGCATGGCTTTATTCCGCCGACGATCCATTTTAAGGAACGTGATCCCGAATGTGATCTGGATTACGTGACGGAAGGCGCGCGTGCGGCTGACCTGTGCCATGTTTTGTCCAATTCCTTTGCGTTTGGCGGGAACAACACCACGGTTATTTTCGGAAAATACGAAGGGCAGGGTGCGATCCATGGATAATGAAAGTGAACGATCGGACAGCCAGCGTATTGTCGTGACGGGGTTGGGGCTTGTTACGCCGCTGGGTGCGGGGAAAGACGAATTTTCCCGGCGGCTTTTTGAAGGCGTCTGTGCCATTGACACGGTGAAATCGTTTGATACAGGTGCCGTGTCGTCGCATCTTGGGGCGGAAGTTCGTGATTTTACCCCGCGGGATTTCATTTCTGTCAAAAATCTGCGCAGGATGGACAAAACGTCATTGATGACGGCCGCATCGGCACGAATGGCGCTTGACGATGCAGGAGTGACAATCAACGCTGAAAACCGTGACCGTATCGGCATCATCCTGGGCACGTCGTTCGGAGCGACGGATGTTACGGTTCAGATTGCGGGCGCGCTGATGGGTGATGGGCCATCTTCGGTCAACCCGATCCTGGTTCCCAATACCGTGATGAACGCTCCGGCGGGTCATGCGTCCATCGAACTTGGATTTCGCGGCGTCAATATTACCGTTACGCATTTTGCCGTTTCCGCTGAGACGGCCATCGCGTATGCAGTTTCGGAAATAAAGCGCGGCGCAGCGGATTTCATGCTCGCGGGCGGAGTGGATATTTTGTCTAAATTTTATTATGAGGCCATGACGAAGTTTCATGGCTTGTCACCGGATAAGGATGGGCAGGAGGGAGCGTGTCCTTTTGACATGCTGCGCAACGGTTATGTTATAGGCGAAGGCTGCGGTATCCTTTGCCTGGAAAGCCTGTATTCAGCCAGGAATCGGGGTGTCCGGATATACTGTGAAATCACCGGTACCGGCATGGGGTCTTCACCCACGTCGCCCACTCAGTGGCCGAAAGATACTAAAGGGATCCGGCGTGCGTTTCAAAGGACATTGAATTGTGCGGGCCTCGCCCCTGAAGATATTACTGCGATAATGGCAGCGGCCAACGGGGACAAAGTGCTGGATGCTGTGGAAGCAAGGGCGTATGACGAGCTGTTTGCTGCATGTGGACAAAAACCTTTTGTGACCTCTGTCAAAGGTTCCCTCGGTGAGAGTTTTTCAAGCGGCGGTATTCGGGCTTGCGCTCTGGCTTTATCTGTGGAAAAAGGATGCCTGCCCCCCACGGTCGGACTGTCCAATCCGCTTTTGCCGATGAATTTTGTAACGGGGCAGAAAAAGGAAATCGATGTGAAACATGCGGTTCTTGCCGGTATATCTTTCGGCGGAACTTATGTATATCTGGTTTTCAGTGATTACAAAAGTCAATGAGGAAATATTGTGAATATCGGAGAATGGATCAGTAAACGGGCGATGGTCGCGCCTGATAAACCGTTTCTGACGGAAAAGAACAAGTCCTATAATAATGAACATTTCAACAGGCGGGTCAATGAAACCGCGCGTGCCCTTGAAAATCTGGGAATCGAGAAAGGCATGCGTGTGGCCCTTTTGATGTCGAATTCCAGCGAATTTTTAGAAATATTTTTCGCCTGTGCCAGGACCGGTATGATCATGGTGCCGCTCAATTTCCGTCTGGCTGTGCCGGAACTGTTGTATATTCTACGCGACAGTGCGCCTGAAATATTGATCTATTCAGCCGAGTTTGCGTCTAAAGTCGGCGAGATCAAGGCGGCCGGCATTCCCGTTTTGCGCTACTATCGCCTGGGTGAGGGAAATGCAGGGGATGATCCGGACTTTGCCGATTATGTTGAAGATTCTGAAATCAGCGAACCGCTGAAAAGCCAGGTAGCCGATCTGTCCGATCCGCTGTTTATCATGTACACGTCCGGCACGACAGGCGATCCCAAGGGAGCGGTCCTGACTCATCAGAACATTCTGTTCGGAGCGATTCATTCGCTTCTGGGATACGGGGTAGACCGGTCGTACAAATCGCTGGTTGTCGCGCCGCTGTTTCACATCGGCGCGCTCGCGGCTTCCGTGACGCCGATTATCTACGCCGGTGGCAGCATTATGATCAGCAGTTTTTACAATGCCTCGGAAATTCTCAAGACCATCTGCCGCGAAAAAATCAACTATATGTTTGCCGTGCCGGTCATGTACCAGATGATCGCGGATACGCCCGAATGGCATGACGCCGATCTGTCGCACGTGCATTTTTTTATTTCAGGCGGTGCGCCGATTCCCCTTCCGGTCATCCGGAAGTACCAGGACGAAAAGGGCGTTGGATTTGTCCAGGGCTACGCCCTTACGGAAACCGGACGGCTGACCTCACTGGACCTGGAAGACTCGGTGCGCAAGGCTGGCTCAGTGGGCAAGGAAGTTTTTCATGTGAATTTGCGCATTGTGGACGAACAGGGCCGCGATATTCATACGGCAGATCCGGGAGAAATTCTTGTTCAGGGACCGAATGTGTTTTCCCGCTACTGGAACAATGAGACGGCGACACAAGCCGCTTTCAGAGACGGCTGGTTTTGCACCGGCGACATGGGGAGACGTGACGAGGAAGGTTTTGTTTATATTGTAGGGCGAAAAGTGGAGATGATCATTTCGTCCGGCGAAAATATCTATCCCGTAGAGGTGGAGCGCGCGCTGCAGACGCTGCCCGGTGTAAAAGAAGCCGCCGTAGTGGGAATTCCCGATCCCAAAAGAGGAGAGGTCGTTGGCGCGTTTATTATCCCGAACAGGGAAATGCAAATGCCCGAAGCGGACATCATCAATGCGCTTTCGGGGAAGATCGCCAATTTCAAAGTTCCGAGACGAGTCTTTTTGGTCGATGAATTTCCGCGCAATCAAAGCGGGAAGGTTTTAAAACGGATTTTGAAAAAACGCGTGGAAGGAAAATAAATGGATTTTATTCCCTATACCCAGGAGCATCGGATTTTTCGGGAGTCTTTCCGGAAATTTCTGGATAAAGAGATTGTCCCCCATGTGGAGCAGTGGGAAGAAGACGGAATAGTGCCGCGCTGGGCCTGGAAGAAAATGGGGGATAACGGTTTTTTGAGCACGTCCGTGCCTGTCCAATACGGAGGGCAGGGTGCCGATTTTCTCTACAGTGCCATTTTGATTGAAGAGATGGCCAGGGCCAATTTTTACGGGCTTTCCGCACGTTTGCACGGCGATGTGGCAGTGCCCTATCTGATGCAGCTGGCTACCGAAGAACAAAAGAAAAAATATCTGCCGGGCTGTATCAGCGGGGATATCCTCATGGCGATTGCCATGAGCGAGCCGGCGGCCGGCAGCGATCTGGCGGGCATGAAAACCACAGCGCTGGAAGATGGCGATTCCTTTATTCTCAATGGCCAGAAAACCTTCATTTCCAATGGCATCAATTGCGACCTGGTGATTGTGGCGGCGAAAGATCCACGGGAAAGCAATCCGCACACGGCCGTGGATTTGTTCCTGGTCGAAGCGGGAACCCCCGGCTTTGAAAAGGGAAAGAGACTCAAAAAAATCGGCTGGCGATCGCAAGACACGGCGGAGCTTTTTTTTGCTGATTGCCGGATTCCGAAAGAAAACCGTCTGGGGCCAAAAGGCACCGGATTTAAAAACCTGATGATCAATCTCCAGCAGGAACGACTGATCTGCACCATCGGGGCGCAGACGGCCGCGGAATTCATGCTGGAGGAAACGATCCGGTACTGCAAACAGCGTGAGGTCTTCGGGAAGAAGCTGAGCCAGCTGCAGAATACGCAGTTTGTTCTGGCGGAAATGGCGGCGGAAGTCACGGTTGGCCGCACATTTGTGGATAAAATGATTCTGGAACACTGGAAGAAAAATTCCGTGACCGTTGAAGTTTCCATGGCGAAACTCTGGATTACGGAAATGGCATGGAGGGTTGCCGACCGCTGCCTGCAGCTCTTCGGCGGCTATGGCTACTGTGAGGAGTATCCGATCGCGCGCGCATGGCGGGACATCCGCGTCACACGCATTCTGGCCGGCTCCAATGAAATCATGAAGCAGATTATCGCCAGGGCCGTCATCAAATAACAGGGAGATATAAAAGGCATTATGAAATTTTTGTTGATTTATCCAAAATGGGAAAAACTGGATCGTCAGACACGTTTTATCCTTCCGCCGCATGGGCCGGTGGTCATGGCTGCAGCGCTGCCTGCCGATATAGAAGTGCAGTTCATCGATGAAAATGTCGAGTCGCTGGATATAAATACAGCCGCGGATTTTGTAGGCATTTCCACGATGCTGACTGCGCAGGTCAAACGCAGCTGGGAAATCGCAGACGCCTTCCGTGCCAGGGGAATTAAAGTTATCTGCGGCGGGATTGCCGCGATGCTGCACGCCGAAGAATTTGAAAAGCACGCCGACTCTGTTTTCCTGGGAGAGGCCGAAGGAAGAATGGAGCAGGTCTTTGATGATTTCAGGGCTGGCAAGCTGCAAAAGATTTATAATTACATGCAGAATTTTCCACCCATCGAAAGCGTGGGGCCAGCGCGCCGCAGCATCCTGAACCGCGACCT
Organism: uncultured Smithella sp.; assembly: GCA_964640755.1. Taxonomy (GTDB): domain Bacteria; phylum Desulfobacterota; class Syntrophia; order Syntrophales; family Smithellaceae; genus UBA8904. Next base: position 18,145 of record CAZXIP010000007.1, read on the forward strand.
GTACAATTACCGCGGGGTTCAAATGGTCGACCTGTTTCACGCCTCGCGTGGCTGCCGCTTCAACTGCTATCCATGCTGTGTCAACTTTTTGGGCGGCCGCAGTTTCCGTCCGCGCCCTTTCGACAAGGTTGTTGAAGAACTGGCCGGTATCGACAACAACCGCCTGTTCATCGTCGACAATTCACTGGCGCAGGACAGGGAATGGGAAATGGAGCTGTTTAAGGAAATGATTCCGCTCAAAAAGAAATGGTGCGCTCACCCGATCGAAGATGATGATAAAGTGCTTGATCTGGCGGCGCAGGCGGGCGCCTGGTTTGTTTATCAGACTATTTTCGATTCTTCGGATTTCATCCGGGACCGTGTCAAACGCTATCATGATCACGGAATTGCCGTGGAGGGTAGCATTCTGCTGGGCCTGGATTATCACACGGAAGATTACATTAAGCGCTGGATGGACTTTTTGTTGGAGATTGAACTGGATATGGCGGAATTCACCATTTTGACGCCGTTTGTCCATACGCGTACTTTTGATGATTTGCATAATGAGGGCCGGATCTTCTCTTATGACTGGAGCAACTACACCTGCGGGAAAGTGGTTTTTCAGCCGAAACTCATGACGCCCGAAAAACTGCAGGATATGTACTATTACTGCTGGGACAGGTTTTACGAGGAAGAACCCGCAAATTACAAGATGTTCAAAATGCTGAAAAAAGTAATGGATAAGGAAAAGGCGGACGGTACCTACAAGCCGCGCGTGCGTAAGTAAGCTATTATTGTCAATGAAAGGAGTCTGAAGATCAATGAAGAAAAATGGCAGAAAGGATGCCTTAGTGATCGATGGCAGCCATGTCAGTTTTGAAGATATTCTTGCTGTCGCGAAAGACGGAATGCCGGTGGTGATCAGCACGTCAAAAGAGTTTGTCAGACGGATGGGCCGGACACAAAAAGCGCTGATGGATGGCATGCGGAAAGGCGTCGCGATATACGGTGTCAACACGGGATACGGTAAATCCTGTGGCAACCGGATCAGCATGAAGGTCGCCATGAAAAACGGTATCAATATTTTGCGGTTTCACGGTTGCGGCACGGGCGAACCGATTGGTATTGAAGAGACGCGGGCTGCCATGTTAACGAGGATCATTTGCCTGGCGCGGGGTTACTCCGGCGTGTCGATTGATCTGCTCAAGCAAATGGCGGATTTCTTAAACGCAGGTATTACGCCCGTCGTGCCCTGTGAAGGGTCTGTGGGCGCCTCCGGTGATCTGACCCCGATGTCCTATATTGGGGCTGCGCTTGCGGGAGAGCGCGAAGTGTTTTATGAAGACGGCATTGTTCCAGCCGCAAAAGCCATGAAGAAAGCGGGGTTGAAACCATACAAGTATCTGCCGAAAGAACCGCTTTCGATGGTGAACGGCACGACGACCATGACGGGCATTGCCGTCATGGATATCGAGCGAGCTGAAAGAATTCTGGATGCCGCGATTGTCGCTACGGCGCTCAGCGTGCATGCGATGAAGGGCAACGCCCATCATTATCATCCGGTGATTTCGGAGGCCAAGCCGTTTCCGGGCCAGGTGCATGTCGCAAAAAAGATAGCCCGTCTCCTGCTGTCTAAAGTGTCCGCCCGTCAACTGGAAGATGATGCGCTGGAAACCCTGCAAGACCCTTATTCGCTGCGCTGCGCACCGCAAGTGCTGGGGGTGCTGGCTGACGCGCTTTCCTGGATAAAAAAATGGGTGGAACTGGAAGCCAACTCCTCCAATGATAATCCGATTTTCGATCCCGCCACCGGTCAGGTCCTGATGGGTGGCAATTTTTACGGGGGCCATATTGCCTTTGCCATGGACGGGCTGAAAGCCGCGCTGGCTTCTGCCGCCGATATGTGCGACCGACAGGTTATGCTGCTGGTGACTCCCAATTTGAACCGGGGACTGCCGGGCGATCTGGTTCGTCTCAATGGCGGACAGGAAGGTTTCTATCACGGTTTCAAGGCCATGTCGATTTCGTCATCGGCGCTGGCTGCGGAAGCGCTCAAAGATACTATGCCGGCCGCCTCCTTCTCGCGTTCAACCGAATCCCACAATCAGGACAAGGTCAGCATGGGGACCATAGCGGCCCGGGATGCCGAAAGGGTATGCACGCTCACGGAGCGGGTGGTTTCCATTCACCTGCTGGCGGCGGCGCAGGCCTGCGACATCCGTCAAAACATCCAGGCAAGACCGCTTCTGTCCGAACTGCTTCACAAGATCAGGCAGGTCAGCGATCCGGTGATTGAGGACCGGCCACTGGACGAAGATATTGAAAGAATGTGCGTCGTGATCAGATACACCGATTTTTTTCAGGGAAAGCTATGAGCGTAGACAAAAAAACTTTCGAAGTGAAAATCAGCGTGCCGTTTTTTGATCTCGATCCCATGCAGATCGTCTGGCATGGTAATTATCTCAACTATTTTGAAATCGCACGTGCAGCGCTTTTTGAGCATCATGGCGTTGATCTTTACTCATACTATAACCGGGAAAAAATTATATTCCCCATCATCCGGACATCCACCAAACATATTTTCCCGCTCAGGCACCGTGATGAAATTATCTGCAAGGCAACCCTGGTTGACGCCAATATCAAACTGGTTGTGGATTTTGAAATCCGCAAGACAGCCGATAACAGTGTTTGTGCGCGGGGGCGCACGGAACAGGTGGCGGTGAAGACCCCCGAGATGGAAACCCTGTTTTCCATTCCGCAGGACATCCGCAGTCTTTTAGGGTATTAAACATGGATGATCTTCTGAAGAAATCTTTTGTTGCCGGTGTGGAGCGGGTGGCAGCCTGGGCGGATCTGCTTGACGCGATCAATGTATATCCCATCGCCGACGGCGATACAGGGCGAAACCTGTCTGTCAGCCTCTCATCGCTTCGTTTTGCAGGTGAACCCAAAGAGAAAATGGCCCGCCGGCTCCTGATGGCGGCACGCGGCAACTCCGGCAATATCGCGTCGCAGTTCTTTTCGGCTTTTTATGATGTCGATTCCCCGAAGAATCTGAAGGCGGCTGTACAGGAGGGAAATGCCCGGGCCTGGAAAGCGGTCAGCGATCCCAGGCTGGGGACGATGCTATCCGTTTTTGATGCTCTCGAAGAAAATCTCAGTCAGCAGGATTTTATCCCTGATCAAAACAGGACTGAGCAGATTATGTCAAGTCTGGAGCAGGCTGTGAGTGAAACGCAGGACCTGCTGCCGAAACTTACCGAGGCGGGCGTTGTCGATGCCGGGGCGCTGGGTATGTACATTTTTTTTGAGGGTTTTTTCTGCACATGGGCGGGACTTACCAGTCCTTATCGACCGGTGACGGATGTGTTCAAGGACCATCTGCGGATTTCGCCGGAATTTAAGGAAGCGGCGATAAACGGCTACTGTATTGATTTTGTGGTGAAGGCCGATGGTTCTCCCGACGCTCTTACGAAAATAACCGATGGGCAGGAAAGCGTCGTTATGATTCAGGAGGGGGATCTTTGTAAAATTCATTTGCATACCGACGACATGGAGAAGGTTAAGGCGCAGATCAGCGCGCTGGGGTCCGTCATCAACTGGGAGGACGATAATCTTTCCGAGCAGATTCGGGAATTCGGGAATACCCCCGCCGATTCCATGCTGCACATCATGACGGATGCCGCCGGTTCGCTCACCCGTGAAGACGCAAGAAAATATGGATTTACTCTTTTGAACAGTTACCTGACCGTCGGCGATAAAACGCTGCCTGAAACCTGTTTTCCCCCGGGAGAACTTTACGGCGCCATGGAATCAGGGATCAAGGTCTTCACGTCTCAAGCCTCTGTTTTTGAGCGGCATCAGTCCTACGCCAGCGCCATGGCCCGGTTTGAAAAAGTATTGTATTTGTGCGTCGGTTCCGCATTCACGGGAAATTACAGCGTGGCGATGGAATGGAAAAAGGAGCATGATCCGGACAATCGCCTGATGGTTGTCGATACGGGTGCGGCATGCGGCAGGCTGGGTACTATCGTTCTGTCGACACAGCTCTATTTCAGGCACACCGGTGATGCGGAAAAAACGTTTGCCTTCGCAAAAGAAGTGTCTGCAACATGCGAAGAGTATCTTTTCCTGGAAAAGCTTCAGTACCTGGCGGCGGGTGGGAGGCTTTCTAAAACCGGCGCGTTCTTTGGCGATGTTTTGAAAAAGAAACCCGTCATTTCACCCCAGCCGGAAGGCGCGAAAAAAGTTGCTTTTGTCAGAAACCGCAGCGAACAGATTGATCTGGCGCTCGAGAAGATGGGGGTTTCATTGAGCAGGGACTCCCGCGCGCTGATCATGCTGGAATATTCAGACAATGCAGGACAGGTGGCTGAATTTCGGGAAAAGGTTCAGAATCTCTATCCGCTGGCCGCTATTATTCTGCAGCCTTTGTCGCTCACGTCCGGTGCGCACATGGGACCGGGGACATGGGGCGTGGCGTTTTTGAAAACAGGTTAACCATGAACAGGAAAGCCGGCAAGACCAGTAAGAACACGAAGAACTCTAAAAACAGCAGGAACCGCTTTGCTGTCATCATCCCGGTCTATAATCATGCAGCAACGGTGGTGCAGGTTGTCAGGCAGGCCCAGGACCTGGGTTATCCTGTATTTGTCGTGGATGACGGATCAACCGATGAAACTCCCCAGCGCCTTGCGGAAATGAAAGGCATCACGGTTTTGCATCATTCGAAAAATGAAGGCAAAGGCGCGGCGATTTTAACCGGTTTCATGGCGGCTTCCCATGTGGCCGATTTTGCGAT
>CAZXIP010000008.1:0-12004 GCA_964640755.1 uncultured Smithella sp.
GGAGGATTTAAACGCGCCTTGGCAAGCGCTTCTTCACCGTTTTCCGCAGAGATCACTTCAAAACCGTGTCCCTTCAGCAGGCTCTCCAGCAGATACAGATTGTCACGGCGGTCATCAACGATTAAAACGAGTGTAGACATGGTCGGTCCCCCCTGCCTAGCAAGTCAATCATTCTCCAGATTTTAACAGGGAAATCAAAAAGCTGTGAATTCCCGGTTTAAAGAAAACTTCCGTTCAACGCGCTGTGCATCATCTGCATGCCAACAAACAAATTTATGATGTGACTGAATATTAACTTATTCAAATAGTGAACGCAACCAGATTATAGGACCAGATTACAGAAGTCTTTAGATCATCTTCTCAAAACCGGCCGCGATCTTTTTCAAGCGACTTTCGGACTCATCCCGCATGGATTCACGAACTGCATAGTATATCTTGATCTTTGGTTCCGTTCCTGAAGGGCGAATGCAGATCCACGCCGAATTTTCCAGGCTAAGCTTGATCGCATCAGATGTGGGGAAGTCCATATCTGTCACCGTCCCGTCAGAAGCCGTTCTCTTGCCGGAAAGATAGTCCTCTGTATACTTCACTTTCAGATCACCCACCCTGACAACCGGTTTTAAGCGCAGCCCCGCCATGATCGACTTCATTTTCTCCATGCCGTCAAGGCCCTTGAAAGCAATATTCTTCACCCCGTCAAGATAGTAACCATGAAGCTGGTAAAGCGTTTCCAGGACATCAAGCAGGCTTTGGTTTCGCTCCCGGTAATACTGCGCCGCCTTGCATAAAAGGAGAGCACCGAGCACGCCGTCTTTATCGCGGGCAAACGTACCGGCCAGGAAACCGTAACTTTCCTCAAATCCGAAGATGAACCCGTCATTGGCCTGCTCATTCTTTTTAATGAGCTCGGCAATGAAGCGAAAGCCCGTCATCACCGTGTAAGAGTTAACGCCGTAATGCCGCGCAATGGCGTCGGCCATGTCGGTGGAGACAAACGATTTGACAATATAATCCGACGGCCGGAGCACCCCCGAGGAACGTCGCTTTTCAAGCAGGTAATTGGTAAGCAGGCAGCCGATCTGATTGCCCGTCAGCATCACGTAATTGCCGTCCTGACGGCGCAGGGCTGCTCCCATGCGGTCCGCGTCCGGGTCCGTGCCAATCGCCAGATCCGCTTCCAGGCGGCCGGCAAGGGCAAGGGCCATCTTCATCGCGTCAGGGTCCTCCGGGTTGGGGGAATTCACCGTAGGGAAAAGGCCATCCGGCATCCTCTGTTCCTCAACAATGAAAAGGTTCGCAATCCCGGCGGCAGGGAAAACATGCTCTGCCGTGCGCAATCCCGCCCCGTGCAGCGGTGTATAGACAACCTTCAGGTTTTCGGCAGGCTCTTCACCACAGAGGGCGACCATGCTCTCATAATAAAGCCGGTCAATCTCTTCGCCGATCTCACGGATCATGCCTGAATCAATCCCCTCCCGGTAACCAATCCTTTTGACATCCGCAAACGGATCAAGCCTCCGTATGCTCTTCATAACTTCCAGACTTTCTTCGGGACCAAGTTGTCCCCCATAGGGGGAATAAACTTTGTATCCGTTGTATTCACGCGGATTGTGACTGGCCGTGATGACGACACCGCCGTCCGCTTTCAGATGCCGAACGGCGAAAGATAATTCGGGCACGCTCGTCAATTGTTTGAATATGCAGGCCTGAATACCGTTGCCCGCAAACACACATGCCGTTTCCCTGGCAAATTCCGATGAAAACTGCCTCGAGTCATAGGCGATGACCATGCACCTGCCGGACATGCCGCCGGTCAGCAGATAATCAGCCAGGCCCTGTGTCGCACGGCCGATGACATAACGGTTCATGCGCATCGTCCCGGCACCGATGATACCCCGCAGGCCCGCCGTACCGAAAGGCAAATCACTGATAAAACGTTCCCTGATCTGTGCATCATCATCCTGGATGGATTCAAGCTCCTTTAACAGGTTCTCTTCCTTAACCGAGGCCCTCCAGCGTGAATAGATTTCCTGGTAACTCATCATCATTCTCCTGAATAGTTGTTTTGTCCTTTTCCTGTATTGCCTGCAATTCCGGACCTTGTCAGGCGATTTTCAGCCACACACCGCTTAGTGCTTTCAACTTAATTTCCAGCAGGGCTTCGACGAGCGTGTGCCGGCTGCCGCTTATCATACAGGTTACTGTCCCGTTCAATACAGGACGCAATGATCTCTGGTGTTCCCCGTCAAAGAGCGGATTTCTGCCGAGAAAATCAAATACAACATGTCGGGATGTATCCGCACGATTAACCGCGACAAAATAGACCCCGTCCCCGGCCGGCCGTCCCAGCGCGTCACGACCGCCGATCACGTAACGCAACACACCGATACAGTCGCTGTGGGGAGCAAAGAACACAATGTGCCCTGTCTGCAGGGCGTCTGCCGAATTGCGCAGCCGCGCCAGCTGCCGGTAATCCTCGGTCAGGTCGTACGGTGCTTCCGTAAAAGGTTCCCGGTTGAATGGGTCGAGAAAACCGTTCATGCCTTTTTCGTCCCCGTAATAGACGCAGGGCACACCGGGAAGGCAATACTGCAGCATCGCCGCCAGCCGCTGGCGCCTGGAACCTTTTTTATTCTGGCTGTCACTGATGATGAACGAGGCCTGCTGCTCCCTTGAAAGCTCATGCGGGTCGATGCAAACACTGAGTGCGGTACGCACCCGCTCCACATCATGAGAAGACAGCAGATTCATCAGCGCATAGTACATTGGACGGGGATAATTGGCCGCCTGATCCACCAGGACATTTTTCAGTTCACAGGCATCCGAGACCCCTTTGAGGAAACCGATCACCGCATTGCGCAGCGGGTAATTCGTTACGGAATCGAGCATGCCTCCCAGCGCGTAATTGCGTCTAGCCCCATAGCTGTATTTCGTTGTCGCATCCTCCCACACCTCACCAATCATCACGGCTTCCGGCTCCGTCTCACGCGCCGCCCGATACATCATGGACAGCACATTGTCGGGAATCTCGTCAGCCACATCCAGACGATATCCCTTTGCTCCGGCCCTGAGCCAGTGCCGGATGACGCTGTCTTCGTCCTCAATTACAAACCGTTGCCAGCCGGGGTCGTGTTCATTGACCTCGGGCAGCGATGTAAATCCCCACCAGCAGCGGTAGCGGTCGGGATAATGCTCAAAAGTGTACCACGGGTAATATTCCGATTCCGGACTGTTTGCGGCGCCCGGCCCGTCGTATGTTTTTTCACGGTTAAAATAGATGCTGTCGGAACCGGTGTGCGAAAATACACCATCCAGAATAAGGCGGATTCCCATGGAAGCCGCCTTGCGGCACAGTGATTCAAAGTCCGCGACAGTGCCCAGAACCGGGTCGATGCTGAAGTAGTCGGCGGTGTTGTAACGATGGTTGGAGGCCGCTTCAAACACCGGATTCAGGTACACAACGCTCACACCGAGTCCCTGCAAATATTCGAGGGACTCTTCGATACCCTTAAGGGTCCCCCCGAAGTAATCGCAGGGATTGTAGTTTTTTTCTCCCGGCAACGGGGCGAAAAGTGGTTTTTCCTCCCATTTCTCGTGATAAAGAACGCAACGGCCCCTGGAGCGGTGATACTCGATGCCTTTTTCTGCCGTCCGGTCATTGCTGCGCCGGAATCGATCAGGGAAGATCTGGTACATCACGCTCTTCTGAAACCATGCGGGGACATCGAAACCGGCATCATACACCGTAAGCTGATACGCGGGCGGTGGTGCGCTGTAGACACACCCCACTCCCCCTGTTCGCCCCCCGTTGGCGCCGTAATAACAGATTTTGCCGCCGACTTTGACCGTAAAATAATACCAGTATACGCCGGACATGACCGGTGCGCTGATCTGCACCTGCCAGTATTCACACGACTGCCGCATGAGATGTTCCTCGCGGCGCTCCTCGCCGAACAAAAACAGATAAACGCTGTCCACGTTCTCCAGCCTTGTCCGGAAGCGCAGGGTCACCGGCATACCGGCGGCCAGCGCCCCGACTGGATCACGGAATTCATACAATGACGAATCGTGCAGCATTTCCTTTCTGTAATTGATCAGCATCTGCCGCCATCCTTTTCATCTTTTAGATGGAATCGAGCTCCCAGATCATCCGGTTGTAATCTTCGATAGTCCTGTCCACGCTGAAATAGCCGGCGCTTGCCGTATTGACTAAAGCTTTTCTTGTCCAGGCAGGCGTATCGCTGTAAGCGGCCATTACTTTTTCAAACTCCGCACGGTAGGCATCAAAGTCATATAGCAGGTAAAATTTGTCCGCGCGGTCATAGTCCCCAAACAACAGAGACCGGTAAATATCCTGAAACTGGTCTTTGCCGACCCCTGGCAGTGTGCCATCCACCAGGCATGATAGTGCCTCCCGGATATCCTCATTGTGTTCAAAATAGTCCTTCGGGTTATAGGTGTTTTCCGTCCCGATCCGGTCAATCTCTTTTGCACCGGCACCGAATATGAAGATATTGTCTTCTCCCACCCTATCAAATATCTCCACGTTCGCACCGTCCATTGTTCCCAGCGTCACGGCACCATTGAGCATAAATTTCATATTGCCCGTTCCGGAGGCCTCACAACCTGCCGTTGATATCTGCTCGCTGATATCCGCTGCGGGAATCAGATGTTCAGCGAGTGAGACATTGTAATTCTCCAGAAAAGCAACCCGAATGTTGTCCTTCGTGCGCGGATGTGATTCCACAAGAGCGGAAACCACGTTGATCAAATGGATGATGCTCTTTGCCCTCCAGTAGGCCGGCGATGCCTTGGCGGCAAACAAAAACGTTACCGGCCGGGGCAGGGCATAATGATCATCGCCGGCAAAACGACGATACAGATATAAAATGTGCAGCACTTTCAAAAGCTGGCGTTTGTATTCATGCAGTCTTTTTGCCTGTACATCAAAGACCGATCCTGCATCAAGGGCAATACCCTGTCTTTTTTGCACATATTCGGACAGGCGCTTTTTGTTTTGCTGCTTGATAAGAGCAAAATCGTCCAGAAATCGTTTGTCATCCGCAAACGGTTTGAGCCTTTCCAACTCGCGACAGTCCCGGATGAATTTATCGCCTATGTGATCGCAGATCAGCTCGCACAGGGCCGGATTGGCCGCTGCAAGCCAGCGTCTCTGTGTAATACCATTGGTAATGGCCGTAAATTTCCCCGGGAACATCACATAGAAATCACGGAAGGTTTTTGTTTTCAGAATTCTGCCGTGAAGCTGAGAAACGCCGTTGACCTTACGGCAGACCGCAACACACAAATTGGCCGTGCGAACCTCGTCGTAAGCGATAACGGACATCCGGGCCGTCTTGTCACGGTCATCCGGATAAGCCTTTGACAGCTGTTGTCTGAAGCGTTCGTCGATTTCAGAGACAATCGCGTAAACACGCGGCAGCATCGATTTAAACAATTGCTCGGGCCACGCTGCCAGAGCTTCCTGCATGACCGTGTGATTGGTATAGTTGAACATCCGGCTTACGATGTCGTATGCGTCGTTCCACCCGAGGTTTTCTTGGTCAATCAGGATGCGCATCAGGTCGGGAATCGCCAGCGCCGGATGAATATCGTTGATCTGAATCACGACTTTTTCCGGCAGGCTGCGCACATCGCCATACATTTTCTTGTGTTCGCGAACAAGGCACTGCATTGTCGCGGAAGCCAGGAAATAATACTGCCTCAAGCGAAGCATTCGACCGTTGATATGGTCATCCTTGGGGTAAAGCACCTTGGAGATCGACTCGGCAAGCTCCTTCTGCTGCAGCATACAGACAAAGTCACCCTTGTTGAAAGAATGAAGATCAAATACAGCGGGACATTCCGCCCGCCACAGACGCAGCGTTGCGGGCACATGGCTGTCATAGCCGATGACCGGCATATCATACGGCACCGCCATCACCGTCTGATAGTTTTTGTGCACAATCGTCAGGCCGTCATCCGTCCAGACTTCTTCAATCGTGCCGTCAAAATGCACTTCAAGCTGTTCCGCCCTCCGCTCGATTTCCCAGATATCGCCTTGCGCCGTCCAGTCGTCCGGCACTTCCGTCTGCTGTCCTTCCACGATGCGCTGGCAGAACATCCCGTATTCGTAGCGGATACCGTAGCCCGTCACCGGCAGATTCAGCGTCGATAGAGAATCCAGAAAACACGCGGCCAACCGGCCAAGCCCGCCGTTGCCTAAAGCCGCTTCATTTTCCTGCTCTTCAAGTTTTTCAAAAGGATAACCTATTTCGGCCATGACGGCCCGGTATTCCTCGAGCAAACCAAGATTGATCATATTATTGACTAGCGCCCGTCCCATTAAAAACTCAGCCGAAAGGTAGCAAAGTTTCTTCAGCCCCCTCTTCTCCATGGTTTCGTTCGCTTTGACACCCCGCTCGAGAATGATGTCGCGGATACTCATTGCCACTGCCTGGAACATCTCTTCCTTCGAGGCAGTGTCGAACGAGCGGCCGTAGTACCTTTTTAATTTCCCCTCGATAACATTCTTTATTTTTGAAATTCCGTTCTTCACCTGTACGCCTTTGTTATTGGAATCGGGAACAAGGAACTCTCCCGATTGAATGGATGCCTCTTTATGTGACGATGAGACGCCTGTCAACGAAAATCACAGGGGTCATTACCTGACTGTCGCAAGATAGAGGTCGGCATAGGCCAGCGCACTCTTTTGAAAGCTCAAATCCTGTTTCATGGCCCGCTGCCTGAGCGAGTCCATGCGCGCCCTGTTCTGATAAATATCCAGCGCATACCGCACGGTATGAAGCATATCGTGCGCGTTATAATTTTCAAATGAAAATCCGTTGCCTTCATCGGTGTACTCATTATAAGGGACAACCGTGTCTCTCAAACCTCCCGTGGCGCGGACAATGGGAATCGTCCCGTAGCGAAGCGCAATCATCTGCGCCAGGCCGCAGGGTTCAAATTGGGAAGGCATCAGGAAAAAATCGCCTGCCGCGTAAAGCCGGTGCGCCAGCGGGTCGTTAAACTCCGTCAGTCCCATCGCCCGTTTCCCTGTCCTCTCTGCGATGCCGCGGAAGAAATGCTCATAATTTTTCTCCCCCGTCCCGATCAGCACAAACGCCACCCCCGTTTCCATCATTTCGTCAAACACACGCAGGACCAGGTCAATTCCCTTTTGCTTTGTCAACCGGGTCACCATACCGATCAGCGGCGTCCCGGGGCCAATCGTCAGGCCCAGTTCGGCAATCAGGGCCTCCTTGTTCTTCTGTTTTGCCGGAAGCGATGCGGCATCATACGGAAAGGGAATCCACGGGTCTGACATCGGATTAAAGACCATTGTGTCAATGCCATTGAGGATGCCCGTCAGGTCATCCGCCCGGGTCTCCAGGATACCGTCCAGTCCCTCTCCGTAATACGGTGTCCTGATCTCCTGCGCATAGGTCGGGCTGACGGTGACCAGTTTATCGGCAAAAACAATACCCGCTTTCAGAAAACTGGCATCACCATGAAATTCGATGCAGTCTTTCCGGAAATATTTATCCTGAATCCCCAGCAGATCCGCCACAAAACCGAAATTGAAACGTCCCTGATAAAGAAGATTGTGGATGGATAAAACCGTTCGCGCCCTTCCCTGCCGGCCCGGATCGTACTGGGTTGAAAGCAGCATCGGGATGATTGCCGTGTGCCAGTCGTTGACATGAATGATATCCGGCTGAAAACCGATCAAAGGCAGCGCTTCAATGGCCGCGCGGGAAAAGAAGGCATACTGTTCCCCCTCGAAATTGCCGCCGCAATAAAGGGCATGACCGAAGTAATGTTCATTATCGATAAAGTAAACGGGAATGCGTTCCCAGTCGTAAAGTTCAATGCCTGCGTACTGGGAACGCCAGCCGAGGTCAACGCTGAAGCTGGCGACGTGCCGCACGTTCTCCCGGAATTGATCCTTGATGACCCGGTGGAACGGCAGCATCAGGCGGATGTCGAATCCCAGCGCGTGCAGTTCCCTGGTCAGCGTTCCGATCACATCCGCCAGGCCTCCCGTTTTGGCAAAAGGAGCGCATTCCGCACCGATCATTAAAATCCGGGGCGGAACGGCCGTGTTTTTTGTTTCCATGATTTTCTGCAATTGGCTGTTCATGTCACTGGGTCGGCTCCTCTTCATCAAAATCAAAATAGACAGCGGTAAGTGGCGGCAGATCGATGACCGCCCGGAAAGGATGTCCGGCAAACTCTTCCGGCTTGGCCATGATGGCTTCGGCGCGGCACCGACCGGCACCGCCGAATATCACGTCGTCGCTCGTGAACACCTCTTTCAGTTTACCCGGGGAAGGCAACCCGATCACGAAGCGCTCCACCGGTACAGGTGTAAAATTGAAAGCGCAGATGCAGGGTTTACCATTTGTGCGGCTGCGGCGCAAAAATCCCAGAGAGCTCTGGCTGGCATTGTCCGCATTGAGCCAGGCAAATCCGCTCCAGTCGTCTTCGACCTGATAAAGAGCGGGATTTCCCGTGTAAAAAGCATTGAGCGCCTTTACATATTCCCTCATCTGGCGATGCCTTTCGTATTCCAGCAGGAACCAGTCGAGCTGCTTGTGACAGTCCCATTCAATAAACTGCCCGAATTCGCTGCCCATAAACAGGAGTTTTTTACCGGGATGCGCATACATGAAACCCAGCAGCACGCGCATAGAGGCAAACTTCTCTTCATAAGAGCCGTACATTTTATCAAGCAGAGATTTTTTCCCGTGCACTACCTCATCGTGGGAATACGGAAGGATGAAGTTTTCGGTAAACGCGTAGAACATTGAAAATGTCATTTTATTATGATGGTCATGCCGGAAAAAGGGATCCATCGACATGTATTCGAGCGTATCGTGCATAAAACCCATGTTCCACTTGAACACAAAACCAAGCCCCCCGTCATAGGGAGGCCGTGTAATCATCGGATATGACGTTGATTCTTCCGCGATCGTGACGGTACCGGGATGCCTGGTCAATATCACGGAATTCAGCTTCCGCAAAAAGGCCACCGCGGAATTGTCAATATTACCTCCATCCTCGTTGGGCACGTATTCGCCTTCATTGCGGGCATAATCCAGATAAAGCATCGACGTGACGGCATCAACGCGGATGCCGTCGATATGATAGACGTCAAAGAAAAACATCGCGCTGGAAATCAGGAAACTGACCACCTCGGGGCGACCGTAATTGAAGATCAGCGTACCCCATTGCGGATGATTGGCCTGAAGCGGATTTTCATGTTCATAGAGACACGTTCCGTCAAAACGCGCCAGGCCGTGCTCATCCCTGGGAAAATGGGCGGGGACCCAATCCATGATAACGCCGATTCCTTTCGCGTGCATCGTGTCAATAAAATACATGAAATCCTGCGGCGTACCATAACGGCTGGTCACCGCATAGAAGCCTGTTACCTGGTATCCCCAGGAATCGTCCAGTGGATACTCCGTCACCGGCATGATCTCGACGTGCGTAAAACCCATCTCCACCAGGTAATCGGACAGTTCATCTGCCACATCGCGGAGGTTTGCAAAGCGATACCCTTCATGTGTTCGCCACGATCCGATATGCATCTCGTATATGGCCATGGGATTGCTTAAAATATTCTGTTCCGAACGCCGCCGCAGGAATGTCTCATCGTGCCAGTTATAACCGCCGGTCTTCCAGACTTTCGAGGCTGTCTTCGGGCGAACTTCCGCATGAAAGGCAAAGGGGTCGGCCTTGAGCACGGTCCGGCCGTCGTAACCTTCAACCTGATATTTGTAACAGTCTCCATCCTTAAGCCCGGGAATAAAAGCAGCAAAGACGCCGGTATCGAGGCGCTCCATCCTGTTTTTTGAAGCATCCCAGGCGTTGAAATCACCTACAACACTGACGCCCCTGGCGTTGGGCGCCCACAACAGAAATCGGTGCATACCGGTTTCACCGACGGAATGACAACCGAAGGTCGCATACGCCTGCTGGGCCTCTCCGATGTTGAACAGATAAATCTCATCCTGATTGATGTATTGCTGAAAATTTTTCATTGGCATATTTTTTTAATGATTTACAAAATAATTTATCCTGCAAAATTCCGTCCGTTTCACCCAAAGCGGCCAAACAGTTCTGTTACGCTGGCAAGTTTCTGCACGGTTTTGTCGTCAAACTGGCCGGGCAGCAGCCTCCACCGCCAGTTTCCCTGCGCTGTCTGCGGCCGGTTCATCCTCGCAGACGAGGAAAGCCCGAGAACATCCTGCATCGGGATAATGCAAACATCCGCAACAGACCCCATCGCCAGACGGATCAGCTGCCAGTGCACGCGCTTCTCATCTACCCCGTCAAGATAAGCATCCAAAAAAGCCCTTTCGGCTGGACCGAGCTCGCTGTACCAGCCGATCGTCGTATCGTTGTCATGCGTCCCCGTGTAAACCACGCAGTTTTTCTCATAGCGGTGCGGCAGGTAGATGCTGCTGCCATCGGGTGCAAAAGCGAATTGCAGCACTTTTAATCCCGGAAAACCCGTCGCGCGCAGAAGTTCAAAAACCCCCGGCGTAAGGTAGCCGAGGTCTTCGGCAATAAGCGGCATCTCCCCCAGTGTATCCTTGAGTTTGCGGAAAAAAATATTGCCGGGCCCGGGGAGCCATTCTCCCGTCGCGGCGGTCTTTGCGTCGGCGGGTATCGCATAGTATGATTCAAAAGCTCGGAAGTGGTCAACGCGCAAATAGTCGCACAGGGATATTTGATGGGCAATCCGCCTGATCCACCATGCGTACTCTGTTTTCTTCAGCGCATCCCAGTCATAGAGCGGGTTCCCCCAAAGTTGCCCCGTTTCAGAAAAGTAATCCGGCGGGCAGCCCGCAACACGGCCCTGCTGATCAAGCAAATCGCGGTCCTTCCAGGCATCGGCACTGTCAGGCGCCATGTAGATGGGCATGTCGCCGATTATACAGAGTCCTCTTTCGTTCGCATACCTGTGCAACGATTCCCACTGCCGGAAGAAAAGGTATTGAACAAATATCTGATAATGGATTTCCTTTTCCAGGCCTTGGGCGGTGGATTTGAGAGCATCGGGCTGCCGCTGCATGATTTCCCGTGGCCACTCATAAAAAGGCTTCATTCCCTGAGCGCTTTTCAACGCCATGTAAAGCGCGTAATCATCGATCCAGTCCTCATGCTGCTGTCTGAAAGATTCTATCTCGTTCGCATGATTATCTGCACTGTGTTCGTATGCAATGTGCAGCACTTGTGCTTTGCCGGCATACTGCGCGTAATAGTCCACCACGCACGGATCGCTCTCGAAAAGACCTTCACACAAATCAAGCGCTTGCCGCGGCAGCAGGCCCTGTTGATATAAATCATCGAAATCAATAAAGTAAGGATTGCCTGCAAAGGTACTGAACGTCTGATAGGGGGAATCCCCGAATCCCGTCGGCGAAATGGGCAGAATCTGCCAGTACGTCTGACGGCTCGCCTGCAGCCGGTCCACAAATTCACGTGCGCCGGACCCGAGCGTTCCGATGCCAAACCTGCCGGGCAGTGAAGAGATGCCCATCAGTATGCCGCTTCCTCTTTTCATGGTTTATACCATACACGACTTTGGCATTCATGACTATACGATTTTCTGCTCGATTCCCAAACCCATCCGGTAAAAACCTTCTCAAACGCTTATCAACAGGGTAACCCGATTCCTTCTTGACTTCATTGACATTGCCAATGATTAACACAATCTGGAGGAATTTATCCTGATGGATTTAAATGCCCTGATACGGACATGGTGCATCAGTGACAGTCACCACTGCAACTGAACGCTTCCGTTATCTATTATGCAGACAATTACGAAAATATCTGGCGGGATTGATTAACGGCATCGTTCATCGGCAAACCGCTCAAGTGCCTCCGCGGCTGCCTTCGCGGGACTCCCCGGCGGCAAATTTGCGAATTCAGTCTGCGAGCGGTAGGCTTGAGCAATTTCACTCGCCATGCGCCGGCTCAAAACCCGATC
>CAZXIP010000008.1:12104-22719 GCA_964640755.1 uncultured Smithella sp.
CCAATCGTCAATTTCCACAAGCGGCTGCTGCCCGAAGGGCCTTCTGCATCAACAAACAGATTATGTGTCTTGAAAGAATTTTTCGTCCATTTCTTCCCTGCGCCACGATTACACCGGTCTCCGGTTTCTTCGCCAGGCAGCCATTTGAACCCATGACCCTGGAATCGTATTTCAAGATGTTTTGGCCGCATGCGGCAGGCAGCCGGCGGGGAATCAGCCGCCTGCAGAGCGCCCGCCCAGAAACCTGTCATGAAAACGATCAATGCAACCAGCGATGCACGCATGTGTCTTTCGACCCGTTCATGAACAATCAGCCAATCCCCAAACAACAACCGGCGATGGATCACGAAAGCCTCCAATGAATCAATTCCTGTTATTTGCCTGAAACCATCTTCTCAAACTCAGCCATGGGCACTTTTCCACCATCCATTACGACGCTTTCGTCAACAACCTTGTAATATTTCACCCCGCAGCCGGAATGGACCGCCGTGTAATCATATCCGCCGCCCTCTGCTTTGACGGCGGAAAGAAGCATCACGTATAAATCCTCACCCTCCAGACAAATGCCATACCCGCACATGCCGTACATACAACGTACATCGATCGTGTCCCTGCCGGTTTTTCCTTTCAGCACTCTGAATATTTTTATTTTGCCTCCTTCAGGACGAGACTGGTTCCTGCCCGTTCTTACCATTTGCCCTTCGTCGGCAACTTTTTTCCCGACAATAATTAAATCAGCCCGTTTCACGGTCTCCTTAAAATCTATTTTTGCCCTGCACGGCTGGCAGGAATATATTGAAGGGGGGAACCACATATGAACTGCGCAAAACAGCATGGCGACAAAAATAACTGCTTTATAAAATTTCATGATTCCTCCTGACGGATGGGTTTTTTAATCGATCATACCCGGGCAAGGACATCACCTGCCTGCTTTTGCCATTCCTCAAGTGTTGTATGAATAGCGCGCCCGATGTAAGAGGCCCGCAATTCCCTCAAGACCGGAAGATTTCTGCAGGCGATGGCGTAATGGCGGTAACTCAGTTGAGAAGCAAGAAGATCATCGGACAAATAGATGGGTTCCCGTCTGAAGTTAATCAAAACAAGGGCACTGTTGAGCAGGTGAATGGTCGACTCCACGGTATCAATCGCCTTTACCGGATTCATTGCTTTGTCATTCACGCCCGAAGGAGGGATGCGGAAAAAATAGGTGGCCCGCCCGGAATGAGAAGTGGCCTCCCAGGCAACAACATTGGCAGGAGCTTTTGGATCGGAGTTTGTGGAAAGAGGAAAGAGAAACCAGTGAAGCACCTGAGGCTGACAGTCAACATTTTCTTCCGGAGCGGCATCCAATGCCGCATTATTTCTTTCTTCCGGTTCTTTAGGGATTTTTCTTTCATTCCCATTGTCTGATATTTCATCCGATACATCGCCTGCCGTATCGTTTAACCCTTCCGGCCTGATCATTTTGAAACCTGTATAGAGACCAGCGTTCACTGGCAACCGCTTCTCCAGAAAATCAAAGTAAGGTTTCATGCTGGGGCAAACAGTCTTTTCTATTAAAACCGGTTTTATCCCGGGGTGAACTGCCTCCAATCCCGAAACCTCGATTGCGTGGCCTTCCTTCATCAATCCGGCAAGTTGCATAAACTGGTCCGGCGAAAGAAACGGGAAAAGGGAACGAAGAATAACGGCGTTGTTTTCTGAAAGATTATGAATCGCTGATTTCAGACAGTCCAGGAATTCACGGGTTCGTTTTGCCAGCTTCGTAATGATGATTCGTTCGTTTCCTGATCGAAGCTCCAGTCTGTATGCGGCCTCATCAAAGTCGATGCTCTCTATATCGCTCAACCTCCAGTGCAGTCCTCTGGTTGCATCGGGCAGGATGGCCAGATTGCTCCTGCAGATTCTCAGCTGCGCCGGACCTGAAAAAGCATCACCGGATAAATCCAGTTGAATAAATCCGTCGAATCTCGCAATCTCCTCCAGATCTTCCAGAAGGAGGCATTGCAAAAGACGTCTGTGATAGGCTTCCTGAAAATCACGGCACAGGTTCTGAAACGTTTTGCCCAACCGGCTTAACACTATGGCGTTTCCGGTATAGAGTTTGAGGGATATCCGGTAATCACCGGGAGAAAAAACATCAATGTCGCCCAAGTCCATCGCGAGCGCAGGACCCGTTTCGGGGATAAGACGGAAATCGGCGCCATCGATCGTGAAACTGCATGCGCCGTTCTGGACTATGCTCCCTGCCGGGTCCAGGTATTCGAACTTCCCTGAAAACGAATTCATAAGTTTAGGTCATCTTGTTGCCGCATTCCGGGCAAAATTTTGTTCCTGCCTCTGTTTTCGTCCCGCAGCGGGGGCACTCGTTTTTCGGCCGGAGCGGCTTTCCGCATTCCGGACAAAACTTCGCTCCCTGGGTACGGGCACCGCAGCTGGGGCACAAAGCCGCAGCTTCACTTATGATATCGAGATCCTTGGTTAAATCAATTTTTTGTACTTTTTCCCGCACCTGTTCGACAGTCGCCTGGGCCTGTGCGGCTGCCAGTTCGGTCTCAACATTGGGCGCGCAATCGTAGCAAAGGCCCCGTTTCTCATTCCAGCAGGTGCTGGTGCATGCCCATGACGAGCATTTGGGACATTTGCGGAAGTTAACCTTGATTTCATCAATTGCTTCGCGAAACGCCTTGTCGTGCTGCGGTCCCAGGATAGCTCGCTGAATCTCGTAACTTCCCCTGCTCGCCTGGCTGAATAACCCTCCGAAGATGTCCCCAGCCGCTTTCAGCGCGCCGACAGCAATACCAGTCGCATTCGTCCTGAACTCGCTCATAAAACCGTTACCGCAACGGTCACAAAAAAACTCAAACTGAAACCCCTTATCCGTGGAATGGTCCGTGTGATTTCGTGTAAACTGAATAGCAGCCATTTTGAACTCCCAGAATATTTGAATACCTGTTTTTTTACTGGTGTTTTGTCTTTTTACATTGTTCCCGGTTTCTCGACGAGAACCAGGGCTGTTTCCGGTCCGATGGAAAATGCCTCTTTCACGCTTCCTTTGACCTTGATTTTTTCGCCCTTTGCGGGCAGCGTTCTTTGCGTGACAACCGCGATCTCTCCGGAATCATCGCGCACCATAAAGTATTTGATGAATACCATTGAGAAGGATTCAGTTACTTCACCCGAAATGGTAACTTCTTTCCCGGCGAAATCTCTTGGATGACTGATAATATCACCGATCCTTGTTGTCCGAACATCGCAAGAAACAGCAGCAATGACGAGAATACAAACCAGGCCAATCACTGCAGGTGCCTTAAAACTGTTGAATTGATTCATTCTTGAATGCCTCTCCAGACTGAATGTGTATATCTTTTTTTACGTACCCGCCACCGGGCCTAGGGACTTCCCTGCAAACCTCTTCTATTTATCTTCATTCACGGAATAACCTGCCGCACGAAAATCAGCCAGAATTGGGTCCGGAGAAAATGTCCAAAACTCAACCACTTTCTTTATTTTTTTATTCTCATGGATAAATATAAATCTCTTGTTGATCAGCCCTCTTTTAAACAACACCGACTTAATGTCTTCTCTTGTTAAATGGGCATCCCGGATGCCAATGTTCAGCATGATTCCGTCATAGTTGATTGACAATTTTCCAAAAGGCCAGGATGAGCTGACCATCCCGATTTTTCCTCCTCCAATATGTTCGCTCATACCATTTTGTCCTCACGAATTAAGAGACTCCAAAACACTTTTCTGCATGGCGTCAAAATAAGCGTCCGCCTCGCTGATACTGGCAAAGAGTCTTATGCCGTTTAGCATATTGGCAATCTCAAACACTTTTGCAATTTGCGGCTGCACATTGATCATGTAAACATGGCCGCCCTGTTGTTCAATCATCCGCCTCGTTTTCAGGAATATGCGTAACCCCATACTGCTGATGTAATCTAAATTCGACATCTCGAACAGGATGGTCTTTGTTGAGGGACTCAGAATGGAACTGACTCTTGCGTCACAATCCGGGGACGTTGTGCCGTCCAGCCGCCCGTTCAAAGTGATAAAATACGAGCCGGGTGATTTGTTTTCAACGTTCATGATCAGGGCCATTGATTCTCTCCTTTGATGATATGAACAGATCAAAATGCATTCACGCTTAAGATTTTATAATTTATCCTATCATAAAATCATCAAATGTTGAAAGAAGAATCAAATAAATAAGGCAAATAACCGTAATTGATTATCCGGTTTTCAGTCTCTTATAACGTCCCGAGTCATTGCCCTGTTAATCGCCGGTACTCCGGTGTATGTCTGATATTATCAAAATCAATCTCAGACTTTGCATCATTTTTATAGGAAGATTTCATGTGAATAGCTGTCGTTAAATCCCGCAGGGCGCCTTTCACATTCCGCATCATGGAATACAGGCGGGCCCGTCGATAATAGGGACTCGCGTATTGCGGTTCCAATTCTATCGCCCTGGTCAGATCAACGATAGCCTGTTTATATTTGCCCAGAGCGTAATAAGAAGCACCGCGGTTGTTGTATGCTGAACGGATATTTGGATCCAGTTGGGTCGCTTTATTATAATCCGATATGGCTTCCTGATATTTTCCAAGATAATAATAGGCATTGCCGCGGTTGTGATAGGCAACCGCATCGCCGGGATTGAGTTCAATTGCCTTACCGTAGTCCGCCACCGCTTCGTCATATTTACGAAGATCATCATACACGCTCCCGCGGCTATGATAGGCAATAGCATACTTCGGATTGAGGTTTATGGCCGTATTGTAATCTGCGATGGCATCCTCATGTCTGCCAAGCCTGGCATACACATTGCCTCGGTTGTGATAAGCGATCGCGTTCCCCGGATTGAGTTCGATCGCCCTGTTATAATCCGCCTCCGCTTCATCGTATTTACCGAGGTTAACATACGCACTCCCGCGGTTGTTGTAGGCAATAATGTATTTTGGATTGAGTTCAATCGCTCTATGGTACTCTGCGACGGATTCATGATGTTTGCTAAGCGCGGAATAGACATTCCCGATGTTGTTGTATGCCACGGCATCCTTCGGATTGAGTTCAATTACTTTATGGTAATCGGCCATGGCTTCGTGATATTTACCGACGGCAACATACGCGCTTCCGCGATTGTTATAGGCTGTTGCGTAATTTGAATAGAGTTCAATCGCCTTGCTGTAGTCTGCCAGGGCTTCCGGGTACCTGCCAAGCCTGGAATACTCATTGCCGCGGTTGTAGTAAGCAACCGCAGAGTGGGGGTCCTGGCCAATGGCCCTGGTGTATTCGGCCAGGGTATAATCGAGTTTGCCGGACCGGGAATAGACATTGCCCCGGGTGTCATAAGAGGCTGCATATCCCGGATCACGCTTGACCGCTTTATCAAGCTCGGCAGTTTCTTCATGGAAGTTCGGGGCAACGTTTCGATAAATCTTTCCGGATTGATGGTTGAATACAATTATTTTTTTTAAATCCACTTTCAGTATATTTGAATAACGGGACACCAATCCGTCGCTCATCGCTTTTCGGACATGATGATCCGTAAGATCGCAGATCAAGAGCACCCTTATGTTATCGCTTGCCCGTTTCGCCTGTACGGGCGGCATATCGACCGCGACCCGCATCACTGCCTGTCGATCTCCGTCCGCAATCACAACCCCGTAAAGAACGTCAAACTCTTCCCCGTCCGGCATTAACTTTTTCCCCTGCGCATCCTGTCTGCGTTTTTTGCTTTGTATCGGTTTTTCTCCGGCATATTCACGCGGCTGATCGGCAGCAACATGTACTTTCCGAACCAGGATGCCGTCAGACTTCATGTGTTTTATTTCAAAAACAAATTTTGAATTTCCTGAATTATATTTTTTTTCGGGCTGCTGCAGAACAAAGGCAAACCTGTCCCCAACAGTCATATTCCCGACAACAGTTTTTTCCCGCTTATGACCGGTTCCCTGCTCCAACCGGTCGTTCACCGTGGATTCATCTTTGTTGATAGAGGATCGCTCCGAGAGAATACGGTATACAGCCGTAATATCATGGCCGTTGTATTTTGGCGGAAGTGACTGCCATAGATCTTGAAAAGGCTGACTGGAATAAGAGTCTATAGAATGAATTGATTTTCGTGCTGCATAAGAATTATCCGCCAAAAGAAAAAACAAAATCATGGAATAAATGAGGATGAAAAAATTATTTTTCTTCATTTTCCCGATCTTCCCTCTTGTTTTGACGACTATGATGATGAAGTTATCAGGATCACGGCTTCAAACCGGACCCCCTTTCATCATCGTTCAGGATCACCCTCATCTCAAAACGAATGACACGCCGCGCATTTCAGTTCATTCTTTCCAGCCTTGTGGATTTTGTGAATTTCCACGGAGAAATTCGTCGGTTCATGATCCGCCGGATCCGGGGTATGGCAGGATAAACAAGCTTTTACATCGCCGACCTCGGGATGTTTTTTGGGCATGATCTTACTGTAATCCTTATGACAGGAGCCGCAGGCGTTTTCCTTTAAAGGCGGTTCAGCAGCCAGAACAACGGTGCATAAAAACAAGCATATTAACATTATCACACAGATAAATATGAATTTATTTTGCCTGACGCGCATCTTTGCCCTCCTTTAACTTTTTCCTCATCAACTCGATTCTCTGCAAACTGGCTGCCGGAATCCGGGTATCTTATTTTCATTCGGGACAGGCTGTTACAGTCCCTGAAACTTAAAGGGACTTGTATTTTTGAATGAATCCAGAGCATCCCCGGCATAAGTTTCATTTTTCCCCAGCGAGAGTTTTTTTACAGGTGCATTTTCACTGAAATCAATTTTTTTAAGATTCACCCAGAAAACGTTCGGCGTCAATACATTTTCGAAATAATAAACAAGGTTCTTCTGATCGGATACGGCTCTCCAGCGGGTCGAAGAAATATTGGGCTGATCTTTCGTGGATATTCCGTAAGGCACCGAACAATTCCTGATCACGCTGAAAACACCGGCAACAGCAATCCTGGCATCACTTGTCTGACGTATTGTCTTGATATAGTAAGACGCCCTTACGAAACGGTCTGCCGCGCGATTGGTCCCCGGGAGCATAATTGTGCCCGGTATCCCGCTCCAATAATCATTCAGGGCCAACTGTTTCGAAAAGACCGGGGAGTTCGTCATAACATTGTAAGTCCGATCGTGACTGATCACCAGTTTCCCCCCTATGAATTCAAAAATGGCATTATCGCCTGTCGCGTCAGAAATTGATAAATGCAGCGTTGTCAACGTGTCCGTTCCTGGAATGAAATCCGAGAAAATCATGAACTTTTCTTTTCTCAATTCATCAACGGCCTCTTTGACGGACGCGAAATTATCCAGCACATATTGCGCCCATGCGGCGATGGTCAACCCTTTCTGCTTACGGTCATACGGCGGATAACCGGACTCCGCCAACCATAAAAGATTCGCCACCAGTCCCCTCTCATTCATGCCGTCGGTCGTGGAATTGTCAAATGAGCTGATCACAACACTGCCGTAACGGGATTTCCAGGTGATGGAATTCGGTCCCACCTCGCCGTTTCGTTGCATTCCGCGGGGGAATATCCACATGCCGGCCGGTATTTCATCCTTCCAGTCCATGGACCTTGCGGTGATGATGGTGCTGTCAGGCCCCTGATAGACCACACGAGTACAGGCCATTGGCTGCGTGTTCAAAGCAATGTTCATGAACATACAAAGCAGTAACACAAACAATTTTTTCATGTTATGATCCTTTCAACAATTTTGGATTCACCGGGTTTTTCAGCCGGCGTCCTTTTTCATACTACATTCGGGTCCTTGCCTTTTCGCGGCCGATATGCATAACATTTGAAATACGCATCATCCCATGAGCAGGAATCTTATCCTAATTGAGCCTGAATGAAAAGTCCTCATGTTGCCCATTGACTTAATGCACGGTTTTTTTCTATAATTTAACCACTCAATTCTGATTCACGGAAAGAAATCTCCTGAGGATATGATGATGATTTCAAGACGTGATTTTTTCATAACAAGCGCAAGAATGCTGGCGGCGGCCGGCTGCGGCATGGTTCTGTCTGACCCCGTCTGGCAGAGGATTTTGTCAGGCAGTGATTCGGGACTGGCCTTTGGAGCCCCTTATCTTGATGAGCTTGTGCGTTTAGCCCCCGTGGCCCGTTACTGGAAGCCGATCACCATCAAAAGCGAAGGCAGCTCCAGTGGGCAAACCATTGTCAAATGTCTTCTCTGCCCCAACGGCTGCGCCATCGCCGTTGGTCGGCGTGGCAAGTGCCGGACACGCATGAATGTCAACGGAGAGCTGCGCAGCCTCGTCTATGGCCGCCCCGTGTCCATCCATGTCGATCCGATCGAAAAGAAACCCCTGTATCATTATCTTCCTTCAGCCGCCGCACTTTCTCTTGCGACGGCCGGCTGTCCACTCAGCTGCAAATTCTGTCAGAACTGGGAAATCTCGCAGGCATCCCCTGAAGACCATCAGGGGCCGTTTGCGCTTCCGTCCATGGTTGTTGACGCCGCCCAAAACAGCAAATCGCCAGTCATCGCCTTTACATACAATGAACCAACGGTTTTCACGGAATATGCAGTGGATATCGCCCGGGAGGCAAAAAAGAAGAATATTCGCTCCGTGATGATCAGCTGCGGCTTCATCAATGAGGCACCTCTTGCAGAAATTTGCGGGGTTCTTGACGCGATCAAGATCGACCTGAAAGGGTCCAGCGAGAATTTTTACCGGACCGTGTGCGGGGCATCGTTGCGCCCCGTTCTCAGGAGCATCAAACAAATCGCGAAAAGCAATGTTCATCTTGAAATTGTGAACCTGGTTGTCCCTACATTAAATGATTCGGATAAAATGCTGCATGAACTGATCAACTGGATCCTGGGAGAAGTAGGGGCCGACGTTCCGGTTCACTTTACGCGTTTTCATCCGGATTACCAGCTGAGGAATCTTTCGCCCACACCGGTTGCCACTCTGGAACAGGCCCGGGATCTGGCCCTGGCAAAGGGAATGCATTATCCCTATGTGGGAAACGTACCCGGCCATCCGGGGAATCATACCTACTGCCCGGGCTGCGGAAAGGTCGTGATCGAGCGGCAGAGTTTTTTCGTGACAGCAATGAACATCAAAAACGGGCAATGCAAATTCTGTGGACGGAAAATTGCCGGTGTATGGGCATAGAAAGCGATGAATGCAAATGAAGATTTTTCGGTTATGTGTTATATTAATAATAATAAGTCTTTGTTGTTCCACATCATGTGAGGCCAATAAAATGTCAAATGCAGATATTCGTGAACCAGCTGTTGCAGGAAAATTTTATCCGGATTCCCCGGCCAAACTCAGAAGCGCCATTTTACAATTTCTGCAGGATGCCCTTCCGGCAAAGGTGAAGAAGCCGGTCGCCATTATCGTTCCCCACGCAGGCTACATATTCTCCGGTCAAATCTGCGCAGATGGATTCAAACAGGTCAGTCATGAAAAGTATGACGTGATCGTCATCCTGGGGACCAACCATACCAGTTCGAGTTTTCAGAAAATTTCGCTTTATCCCGGCAGCGGTTTTCGCACTCCCCTTGGAACGGCGCCCATTGACAGGAAGGTCATTTCCGCTCTCATCAAAGAAGACCCGGAGGACTGCGCACTTGATAAATCCCTTCATGAAGCCGAGCATTCCGTTGAAGTTATGGTGCCCTTCATTCAGGTCATCTTTCCTGAAGCAAAGATCGTCCCCGCCGTTGTCGGTTCGCCGGACATGCAGATGTGCACCCGCTTCGGCCGGGCCCTGGCAAAGGTTTTGAAAAACAGGCGGGCGTTAATCGTCGCGAGTTCCGATCTCTCTCACTATCCGTCGGCAGAAAATGCCAATTTCGTGGACAGGGAAACGCTCGCCACTGTCGCAAAACTTGACCCCGGAATATTTCAGGCAACCGTAAAGTCTCAGGCAAAAAGAAACATTCCCAACCTTCACACCAGTATCTGCGGTGAAGCTCCGATCCTGGCAACAATGGCAGCAGCCGAGGCCCTTGGGGCCATCCGTGGTGTGGTGGTCAGCTACGCCAATTCGGGAGATATGTCCGTGGGAGACCGCTCGCGGGTTGTCGGGTACGGCGCTGTTGTCTTCACGGCAGAAAAGCAATACGAGGGGATACCTGCCGCCAAACCCTCTCAGGAGGCGATGACTGCCTCCGGAGAACTCACACCGGCAGATAAAAAAGCGCTGCTTGCGTTTGCCAGAAAAACCATATCCGGCATCTTCGCCACAACTACCGTTCCGCTGGCAAGAGGTTTTGACGCTAGGCTCCAACAGCCGCGTGGCGTCTTTGTCACCCTCAGGAAAAAGGGTGATCTCCGCGGCTGCATTGGCCGGATGGTTTCGGATGAGCCCCTTGTCAGGCTCGTTGGCATCATGTCACTCCAGGCAGCCTTTAATGACAGGCGCTTCACCCAGTTAACGGCGGATGAACTGAAGGATATCGAAATCGAAATATCCGTGCTGACCCCGATGAAACGGGTAGCAGGCGCTGACGACATTGTCGTCGGAAGGGATGGTGTTTTACTGACCAAAGACGATCATTCCGCTGTTTTCCTTCCTC
>CAZXIP010000009.1:0-14756 GCA_964640755.1 uncultured Smithella sp.
CAGACTGGTTTACAGCGGCGGAAAAGGGCACCTTCGGTAGTGCC
This sequence comes from uncultured Smithella sp., assembly GCA_964640755.1. GTDB lineage: Bacteria > Desulfobacterota > Syntrophia > Syntrophales > Smithellaceae > UBA8904. Next base: position 45 of record CAZXIP010000009.1, read on the forward strand.
GGCATGGATCGTTCTTTTTTTGCCGATTTGAACAGAATGCCTTTCATTTCAATTCTTCAAAAAGACAAGTCTGCTCATCAAAGCATCAGGCAAAAGGATGTAAGGGCAATCCTTGATTATATTCTTCTCCTAGACGGTCTTCGTTTCGGCTGGCTGCCAAAAGCGCTCATCCCTTTTCATGCATATAGCAATGGTGACGTAAGGACGTCATTTGAAGAGCATTTCAGGGAAGCTGCAAGTTTTGCAGTCGGAACCGGAGGTTTTTGCCGTTTGCATTTTACGGTTTCAGCTGAGCATGTCCGGGATGTCAGGGCCTTGATGGAATTGATTGTTCCCCTGTGTGAAAAATGCTCTCATGTACGATTCAAAGTGGATTTGTCCGTGCAGTCTCCCGCTACGAATATCCTGGCAGCCGATGAAAACAATCTGCCTTTCCGTGACGATACAGGCCGTCTGGTGTTCAGACCGGGCGGTCACGGTTCGCTCATCCAGAATCTTCAGAATCTGGATGCGGACCTGATTTTTATTAAAAACATTGACAATATTGTGCCGGATGCCCAGCAGAAGAAAATCCTGCCTTACAAAAAAATGCTGGGGGGGCTGGCTCTGCAATTGCGAAAGACTGTTATTCCGATGCTTCGGCAGCTGGAAAAAGGCCAACTTACAGTCGATGAATTAGAAGCGATAACGGACTTTTGCCGTATGGAATTGAGCAAAACTTTTTCTAAAGATTTTTCAAAACTTTCCCCGCAGGAAAAACAGATACAGCTTTTTTTACATTTAAACCGTCCGTTGCGAATCTGCGGAATGGTGCGGAATGAAGGGGAGCCCGGCGGCGCGCCTTTCTGGGTCAGGGAGGCAGACGGATCGCAAACCCTCCAGATTGTCGAATCGGCACATGTCAATCAAAGCCGACCTTCTCAGAAAAAGATCTGGTCGCAAGCTTCTTATTTCAACCCGGTCGATATGGTTTGCTGCACGAAAAATCATCGTGGCAAAAAATTTAATCTGACAGATTATGTAAATCGTGATGCATATCTGATTATCCCCAAAACGGAGAAGGGAAGGCGTCTAAAGGCCCAGGAGATGCCGGGGTTGTGGAATGGCGGGATGGCGTACTGGAATACCGTATTTGTTGAGCTACCTCTGATTGTTTTCAATCCGGTCAAAACCGTTTATGATCTGCTACGTCCCCAGCACAGAGGGGGCAGGTCGATTTAAATGATGCGACATCCCGGATCGTCTTTGGGTGCGGCTTTTGCTTTCAAAATGATGGATTGATTATGGATCCGGCAGACAACGTCAGCTTCAGTGTCTGAGGGAGCGTCCGAGTAGCGGACACAAAGCGACGCGGCCGCTGCCATGGCCGCTTCACCGCCGTAGGGAGCAAGCACGAGCGGGCCGGGGAAATCTGCCATATTGCAAACCAGGTCATCATCTGTGGAAAGTTTTTGCAAAAACTCATTGTCTGACTGGTTCCTCCCGACGATAATTTTACCGGCATCATTATTTCGAAAATGCCGCCCGTATTTTAACAGTTCGTAATCCCGAATATTGAGGTCTTCCAAATGATCCATCAGGTCACGCAGACGTCGGGAAAATATCGGGTCCGTGAGCAGGCAGCCGCCGGCAGGGGGCGGATATTGCTTTATCCCGAATGTTTCGGCCAGGCGCATTTGTTCTTTGCGCCCCCGGCCTGAAATTGCCAGGAGTAGTGAGCGATCGATCTTTCCTTCGCGTTCAGGTATTATGGGATCAAGTAATCGGGCGGAAAGCGGACGTAAAACGTAATCGGCATAACCGGAGTTTTTCGCGACGACATAAAGAGACTGTCTGGTCTGCGACATGGGCCGTTGCCCCAGAACCTCACCGGTCACCAGAAAATCAGCGCCGGTTTCCTCCATTTTTCTGCCTGCGATTGCCAGCATCAATGTGTGACAGTCAATACAGGGGTTCATGTTTTTACCGTAGCCGTATCGCGGTTCTTTGAGCATTTGAAGATGTTCCGCAGTGATATCCTCAACGATGAGGGGGAGGGGAATCTGAATAGCTGCCGCCCGGGCCTTGGACGCCCCAAAGAAGGGAGTTGTGAATGCCATGCCGGTAACGTCGATATTCTGTTTTTGTACCAGCATGGCCGCCAGGATGCTGTCCAGCCCGCCGGATAAAAGGGCAATTGCTTTTACTGTCATCTACAAACCTGAAATCAAAAGGAAAAGCGCCGCAGATCACAATGCCCGCAGCGCTTATTCATGATTGATAAATCCATGCAGGCCTCAATACTGGATGATGCCTGCCGACCATGTTTCCTGCATCAGACCACGCAGATCATTATTAAAATCAAAATTCACAAGGTATAGTTCCTTGTCGGTTTTAATCCTGGTGCCGCTGAAACCAAGGGTGTAAGGCGGTTGATTTTTTTCGAGTCCGGAGAAGGTGAAGTTGCCGGATGTAAAGTTAATGTTAAAGCCGCGTAAAATCTTTTCCATGTTTTTCGACGGTTCATCCCGTTCAGAAACAAAAATGAGCTGGTTACCGGATTTCTGAAGCATGTTGATAAATTCCGGCGATACATTCCGCGAGAAAATCAGGTATTTTTTCCCGCCATACGTCGCGGCGACATCGGCCTTGAGGGATAAATTATATCCGTCACGTTTGATGTCGAATACCTTCACATCGACATCCTTCTCTGTCGGAATATTGAGAGACGCCAGCAGTGCATGGGAAAAATCCTTTACGGAAGATCTTGGTAAAAGAGTTTTCGGAGGAAGGGAATAAATTTCTTCCGACTTTTGGGCAAGTCCTTTTCCGGAAGATATTTCCGTGAGGATTAGCGAATGTTCTGCGGCATATTTCACTAATGCGCGCGGCAGCAGGTTGCTGTTTGCATCAACAAAACGCAGCCCCTGAATTATCGACGGCGACGTTTTTGTGCCTTTGGTGGAGATCACCCAATCGACCACGACGTTCAGGGAGGGGCGCGTTCCCGCGGAAACCGGCTTATGCGATCTGACGATTTCGTAGTTTCTGGTATTGCTGAATATTTTCTTCAAAGTAGTGATGACATCATCTCCCGTATCAATTCTGATCAGGTGGTAGTTGCTCCAGTATCCCCGTATTATTTTTTTCAGGTGATCGATGGAGCGGTTTCCCGTATCGAGAAATATCGTTTGATTGTCAATCTCCACAACGGGGATAACAGAGCAGTCAATGGTGATCTGTTCCGTTCCGGAAACAGGCAGGTAATAGTTGCCGGTTGTCGTCAAGGTGCCATTCATTTGCGTGATGACATGTTTGACAACCTGCAGGCGGGCAGGTGCCGTCAGGACAACGGTCTCTTTTGGTGCAACCTTTTCCACTTCTTTAACTGCGCGTTCTTTTTGTTCAGGCAACTCTTCAGGTATTTCTCCGGTCGTGGTCGGCATCTTTCCTCCGGGCAGGCGAACGATCTGTCCAATGTAAATCCTGTTGACATCATGAATTTCCGGGTTCAGCGATTTGATCAACAAAAGGATTTTTTGTGTCTGTGAGCCGGACTTGATACGAAGGTCACGGCGGATAATGTGGGTGAGTGTGTCGCCTTTTTTAACCCTGTAAGTTTGGGAGCCGGCTGGCATTGTTTTTTGGCTTGCCTTTAAAGCACTTTGAGCGGGCAGCAGGATTTTCTGTCCCACATATAATTTGTTGAAATCGGTGATGTTGGGATTGAGATCCCTGGTCATCTTGTAATAGTTGGAGATGTTTTTTCTGGTAACGCCCGGCAGATTATTAATGATCTCTGATAAAACGTCGCCTTCCTGGACCGTGTATGCATGGGCAGGTTTTTTGGACACAGCTGTTTTACTGAATGTAAGCTGGGCTGTGTCTTCTTTTTCGGCCAAAGCCTGTGAATAAAACAGTGCGCTTGAAAGAATGAAAATAGTAACTGTCCACCACAGTGTCTTACTCATTTTCTGTTGCCCCCAAAAGTCAGAAAATCAAAGATTATTGTAATAATTACTTTAACTGTTCAAAAAAGTCAAATTTAATCCCGCTGCTGCCCAACGGTCTTTAATTCTCTGTTGCTTGTTGCGAGATGGTTGATCCGGGATTAATGAAGGAGTTTGAAAAACTACCCGTGAAGATTCGTCTCTGAATAAGAGCGGGGAAAATGCTCAGATAACTTTTTTCATTGCCGCGATAGCTACTTCAATCTGGTCATCATCCGGTTCACGGGTGGTGATTTTTTGCAGCGCCAGTCCCGGCCAGCTTAAAATCTGGACCAGTTTGAAACGGCTGTACTTTCCTGTAAAGCGGATTGCTTCATATGAAATACCCGCAATGACCGGCATCAGCAGAATTTTATAAATGACCCGGTGCAGGAAATCGGGACGCCCCAGCAGAGAAAATACGAGAATAGAGACAATCATGACAAAAAGAATAAAGCTGGTGCCGCAGCGCGGGTGACGCGTAGAATAGTTCTTAACGTTTTCGACGGTCAGGTCCTGCCCGTCTTCCCAGGCAAATACTGTCTTATGCTCGGCGCCGTGGTACATATAAACACGCCGCATGTCCGACATGAGCAGGGTGGCGGTAAGGAAAGATAAAAACAGACCCAGGCGGACACAGCCTTCCAGAATATTTAAAAGGATCAGACTGTCAATAAACGTCTTGATTTTAGTAAAGAAAAAAGCCGGTACAACGACAAAGAAAAAGATGGCCACGGAAAAGCTGATCACCAGAGAGACATACAACTCCCATCCCTGGGGTTTCTGTTCTTCTTCGGAGAGGGCGACTTCGGCCGAGAACATCAGGCATTTGATGCCGAGGATCATCATTTCAAATAAGGAAATCGTGCCCCGCACAAGCGGCCAGCCCAGAACTTTATAGCGTTTTGTCAGCGGAATGTACTCGCGCTCCTGAAAGACAATTTCCTTGTCCGGGCGTCTTACTGCCGCGGCGATTTTATTGCCGTGGCGCATCATGACTCCTTCGAGGATTGCCTGTCCTCCCGCGATATCTTCTGGTTTTGGTTTACACCCCATGGGTTCTCTTTACCGTTCGTTCAACTATTTTTGTGGCGTTTCCTTATAGTATTTAACGGGGTCTGTCAATTTATCATTTATGAAATTGTTTGTTGCATGTTTGATGGTGAATGATATAATGCCCAATCAATGATCTTAATATGTTATGGAGGTTGCAAAATGGCGACTGTGGACTCATCCGCCGCTTTTATCAAGGAGTATCAGGAGAGATTTGAAAAGAAATTGAAAGAAAACGAGAGGGCTCTTCTGGAACACTGGAAAAGTCAACTTGACAAAATTGAAAACTCCAGACCGGACAGCATCGCTTCTTTACTGCTGCAAATCCGGAAAATGTCGGAAATGATGGAAAACCGCATTAAGGTTTTGAAAAAAGGGTAAGATGGAAAGTATTGCTGATTTTTTATTTGAAATGGGAATGCTCTGCAAGACGCCCCGCAGCGGTTATCAGTTTCTGGGAAGCGGCAGGGAGTCAGTCGCGGAGCATGTTTTGCGGACGGTGTATACGGGCTATGCCCTGTGTAAACTCAATCCTTCTCTGAACGAACTGCGCGTCTTGAAAATGTGTATCCTGCACGATTTGCCGGAAGCAAGAACCGGTGATATGAACTATGTCAATAAAAAATATGTTCGGGTTGATGAGGCCAAGGCCGTCAGGGAGTTGACGGAAAGTCTTTCCTTCGGAGATGATATCCGGCAGGCAATTGACGAGTTCAATGCAAAGGAAACCCCGGAATCCCGGATTGCCCGGGATGCCGACCAGATTGCGCTGATCCTGCAGCTTAAGGAATACGGGGATTTGGGCAATAAATATTCCGAAGAATGGATACAATACGCCCTGCAGAGGCTTTGCACCGAGGAAGGCAAAAAACTGGCTACCCGCATTATTCAAACGGACTCATCCCACTGGTGGTTTAAAGAGAAAAACGATTGGTGGATAAATGGAAGCAACCGGTAAATTTTTATCGCTGCTAAGAAGGGAGATTAAATGATAAAAAAAACGGTTTATTTATTTCTTGTTTTCTTTTTCATGGCGCATCTTGTGTCCTGTGCAAGTCATTTCGGTTCGGCGGAAATCACCAAACCCGATGAGCACAAAAAGATTTATGAGGCCAAGGAAAAATATATCCTTAAAGGGATAGCTGCCGTGTTAAGAGAAAAAGAAATCGGTACGAATGTCACCATTGACCGGAAAAACCACAGGGTTGATTCGGATTATGTTGAAGTGGACGACTGGAGGACTAAAACCAGCGCCGTTGTCCGTCGCCTCAACTGGAAGGAATGCGAGGTGACGCTGATTGTTACCACCGAGAAAAAAACATCCAGCGGATGGGAAATGCGCCGGTTGTTGACGAAAAAAGAGTATGATAATTTTTTTAACTTCATCGAAGTAAAAATTTACGAAGAAATGGCCAAGGGTGAATAGTAAACACATGTCGAAAGGAGAGAACATGGAATCCAGGAAAAAAGTATCGTCATTGCTTGAGGAATTTAAAAATTTTGCACTGAAGGGTAACGTAATCGATCTGGCGATTGCCGTGGTCATCGGGGCGGCGTTTGGTAAAATTATTGATTCTCTGGTTAAAAATATTATCATGCCGCTGGTCAGCCTCGTCATGCCGGGCGAGCAGGGATATGTGGCCTGGAAATGGATCATTGACGGCAAGGAAATCCCTTACGGTCTTTTTCTTGGAGAAATTGTAAATTTTCTCGTTGTGGCTCTGGCTCTATATATTTTCATCGTAAAATTCCTTGGGATGGTCATGAAGAGCAAGCAGGAAGAGCCACCCCCTGAGCCGACGAAAGATCAGGCACTGCTGACGGAAATTCGGGATTTGCTGAAAAATAAATGAGTGAAGACAGTCAACACGTGCTCTCCAGGCGTTTACAGTCGGGTTTAGCTATTATATTGAATCGCCCGGAGACGATCAACAGCTTAACCGAGAGTATGATCGACAGGATAGACTCCCTGCTGGATGAAGCGGCAGCCAATGATCGGTGTCGCTTTGTGCTGTTTTACGCAACCGGTTCAAGAGGGTTTTGCGCCGGTGGAGATATCAAAGAGCTGGCCCGCATGGCAGCTTTGAAGCAATACGATAAAGTCGATTCGTTTTTTCAAAAAGAATACGGCCTTGATTTGAAAATCCATCTTTTCCCCAAACCCTTGGTTGTGATCGCCGACGGTATCACGATGGGTGGTGGATTGGGCATTGCAGCCGGCGCCGATATCAGAATTGCCACAGACAGAACACGAATGGCCATGCCTGAAACACGGATCGGCTTTTTCCCTGATGTCGGTTCAACAGGCTGGATGTTTACACGCTGCCCAAAAGGCTATCCGGAATACCTGGGTCTCACCGGTTATGATATGAAGGGAGCTGAATGTGTGCGTTTGGGTTTTGCCACACATTTCATTTTACACGATCATGTCCCGGAGTTGTTGGATGTTCTGGAAAGTGTCAGGCTGGAAGGCATTCAAAACAGGCAGGTGACAGTAAAGTCACTGCTGGAGAAGATATCAGGCCTGCTTGATTTTCATATTCCCGAACGTTTCTCCATGGATGCGTGGGTGAAAGAATATTTTACGGGTAAAGCGGATATCAAAGATATTCTGGCATCTTTATCAAGATGCGGCGATCAGGAAGAACGCTGTAATGAAGTGTTTACGAGCATCGCGGAACGATCGCCGACGGCTCTGGTCTTGACGTTAAAATTGCTGCGTTACAATGAAGGCCGTTCAATTGCAGACGTATTTGCAACTGAATTGAAAGCCGCAAAATATATGTCACGGCATCCCGACTACCTTGAGGGTATTCGGGCGAGGCTTTTAGAACGCGACAACAACCCCCACTGGCAGCCTGACCGGATTGAGCTGGTGGATCCCTCGAACTTCCATTTCTGATTCGGGCAGTGCCGTCAACAGTGTAAAGTGTTTAAATGGAGTTAAAGCGCTTTACAGGGACCGACGCTATTTCTTGTGATTACGGAAAAAACCCATTAGGAATTCCGTATCCTTGGGTGATAAATCGAATTTAAAAACTGATTTTTCTATCAGCATATGCAGCGGTTGATTGGTGTTATCTTCAAGATTTGCTGAAATCCATTTGATTGCTTTCTGAATATTTTCACCTTCCGGCATTACGGTTGCCATAGCTTTAAATCCTCCTCATCAAGATAGAATATCATGTCTAAAAGAAATCTTTAATAAAATCATTTCGATGTTTATATACTACAATATGATTTAAAAATTAACTAAATTTTGCATAAATTTGACATTATTGCTTTGATTATTAACTTTAGCACGCAGCTAAGATTTCACGAAAAGGAGAAAAAGATGAAAAAATCTCTTGGAGCTTCCGCCTTGATTTATCCCGCTCCCGTCTGGGTGATCGGAACCTACGATAAGGATGGCAGAGCCGATGCGGCAACCGTTGCGTGGGGAGGAATATGCAGTTCAAAACCGCCCGCCGTGGCCATTTCGCTGAGAAAATCAAGATATACCTATGATAATATTATGGAACGACAGGCATTTACTGTGAATGTGCCGAGATCCGACCAGATTGTGATTGCCGACTACTGCGGAATTGTTTCCGGCAGAAATACCGATAAATTCGCAGCAGCCGGGATAACAGCTGTGAAAAGTGACCGGGTTGATGCTCCATGCATTAAGGAATTTCCAATGGTTATTGAATGCAAACTGATTGGCCAGACTGAAGTAGGTGTTCATGTTCACTTCATCGGTGAGATTCTGGATGTAGTGGTTGATGAATCGGTGCTGGGTAGAGACGGCCTACCGGATATCTTAAAGATCGCACCGGTCATTTATGCCCCGGAAAATCAGGCATATTACGGTGTTGGAAAATATCTGGGAAGAGCCTTTGCCATGGGCAAAGACTTAAAATAACGGTTGATAAATTTTAAAGAATATAGAATGAACAAATAAACAAACAGTAAAGGAGATGAACGATGGCAAAATCAATTAAAGGGACAAAAACAGAGAAGAATCTGCTGGCTTCCTTTGCCGGTGAAGCGCAGGCGAGAAATCGATACACTTTTTTTGCAAGCGCTGCCAAAAAAGAAGGATATGAGCAGATTTCCAGGTTCTTTCTGGAAACAGCGGACAATGAAAAAGAACATGCGAAAGTGTTTTTCAAGTACCTCGAAGGTGGTGAAGTTGAAATTACTGCTTCCTATCCCGCCGGCGTAATTGGCGATACAAAAAGCAATCTGGAAGCGGCTGCAGCCGGTGAGAATATGGAATGGACGGTTCTTTATGCCGACGCCGCCAAAGTTGCCAAAGAGGAAGGATTCCCGGAAATTGCACGTTCATTCGAGCAGATTGCCAAAGTCGAAATGTTTCATGAAGCAAGATACCGCAGGCTTGCTGCAAATATAGTCAACAGTCAAGTATTCAAAAAGAAAACGTCCACGAAATGGCATTGCATCAACTGCGGTTACGTTTATGAAGGGGAAGAAGCGCCTAAGGAATGTCCGGCTTGCAAGCACCCGCAGGCTTATTATGAAGTATTGGCCGAAAATTATTAAAAGAGTTTTTAAGATCAGGTTGATTTTCAAACAGCCCGTATTGTTTCACGCGGGCTGTTTTTTTATTTTTTTAAGGCCGTTCTCTTCATGATAAGGTGTCAGAAGATGTTCTTTCGTCGTCGTATCTTGTTGTGCTTGACAGTAAAATAAAAATACCCTAGATTGGCGCAGTTTTTCATGAGGAGTCGTTCGTGTATGTCAACAAAAAAGCAACGCAGGTCTGAAAATTTCAAAGACCGGCAGAAGAAGAAGTCAACCCGGATCGTTTATTTAGTGGCAATAATCGGCGGGGTTGTCTTATTACTGGTTATTTTTTTTGTTATCCTGTTTAACGCATTATTTCCACCTGTTGATGTGGAAGCCTTAAAAAAGAAGAAAAAGATAGCTGCTGAAATCTATTTTTCGGACCAGCAGGAACGCTTCCTGGTTGCTGAGAAACGCTATATCTTAGAGGAAGAAGATCCCGCCCTGCAGGCCAGAGAAGTGGTAAAGGCCCTGCTGGAAGGTTCCAAAACCGGTCATGTAAATACGTTTCCGGCTAATGTCACGCTTCGAGACATAAAACTTGATGAAGACGGTCTGGCCAAGGTAAATTTCAGCGCAGGTCTGACCAAATCCCATCCGGGTGGCTCCGCGGCTGAAATGGCCACCATATATTCATTGACGAATACGTTGACCGCCAACATCCCGGAAATAAAAACCGTGAAAATTCTGGTGGAAGGTAAGTCATTGCCTTCGATCAAAGGTCATATTAGCACTGATGATCCTTTCAGGCCGGATCCCGATCTTTACATTTCTGTCAAAGAAGAGAAGAAGTGATATCTTTATGGCTCCGAAATCAAAAATATCAAGAACGCGAAATATCGGTATCGTCGCTCATATTGATGCGGGCAAGACAACTGTAAGTGAAAGAATCCTTTTTTATACCGGCAAGTCCTATAAAATGGGCGAAGTTCATGATGGTGAAGCGGTTATGGACTGGATGCCCCAGGAGCAGGAAAGAGGCATCACCATCACATCGGCGGTGACCACCTGTAACTGGAAGAATTCCGAAATCCATATTATCGATACCCCCGGACATGTTGATTTCACCATCGAGGTGGAGCGATGTCTGCGCGTGCTTGATGGTACGATCGTTGTGTTTTGCGCGGTAAGCGGTGTAGAACCACAGTCGGAAACAGTTTGGCACCAGGCTGATAAATACCATATTCCTAAGATCGCTTTTATCAACAAAATGGACCGTATCGGCTCTGATTTTTTTCATGTTGTCAATATGATGAGCTCTCGCTTCAGCTCAACACCCGTGCCGATTCAAATCCCCGTAGGAAGCGAAGACACCTTTCGTGGCGTGATTGATCTGATTAACCTCAAAATGCTGACCTGGGATGACTATACTCAGGGAGTGGAATATACAACTACTGAAATACCTCAAGAGCATGCAGAAGCGGCAGCGCACGAACGAGAGAAAATGATCGAAATCCTTGCGGACTGTGATGATGGCCTGGCAGAACTTTATCTGGCCGGTGAGGAACCGTCCACCTCACAAATTATTGCCGCGTTGCGCAAGGCAACGATTGACTTGAAAGTAGTTCCGGTTTTATGCGGGACAGCACTTCGCAACAAAGGCCTCCAGCCACTGCTGGATGCGGTTGTTCATTATCTTCCATCACCGGAAGACATTCCGCCGGTCAAGGGCATCAACCCCAGGACAAAACAGGAAGAAATTCGCCAAAGTTCCGATAAGGAGCCATTGGCGGCGCTGGCCTTTAAAATCATGCTTGATGAAGGACGCAAGCTGACTTATCTGCGTATTTACTCCGGCCAGATTTCTTCAGGCGATGAAGTGTACAACGTTGTTAAAAAGAAGAGGGAAAAGATTGCCAGGCTTTTACGCATGCATGCCAATAAACGCGAAAGAATCGACAAGGCCCAAGCGGGAGAACTGGTTGCAATTCTCGGATTAAAAGAGACGACGACCGGGGATACACTTTGTGATGAAGAGCATCCAATCATGCTGGAGCAAATGGAGTTTTACGAACCGGTAATCAGCCAGGCGATTGAAGCCAAAACACCCGCCGATCAGGAAAAACTGTCTCAGGCGCTGATTAAACTGACGGATGAAGATCCGACATTAAGAGTCAAGTATGAAGACGAAACTGCACAGACTGTAATATCCGGCATGGGCGAACTGCATCTGGAAATTATTGTGGACAGGCTGAACCGTGAATTTAACGCCCGTGTCAATGTCGGAAGGCCCAGGGTTGTGTATCGCGAAACGATACAAAAACACATCGAAACAGAAGGCGTTTTCGAAAAAGAACTGGGGGAAAAGAAACATTACGGCAGAGTCTGCGTCGAACTTTCACCACGGAAGCGGGGTACGGGCAACGAGATCATCAATCAGCTCGCTGAAGAGATGATTCCTGCTGAATATCATAGTGCCATAGAGGAAGGAATCCGCGAAGCAATGATGAGCGGTGTTCTGAACAGCTATCCGGTTATTGATGTCGGTGTCAAATTAATCAACGGGGCTTACCATGAAGGCGAATCCTCCGCGCAGGGTTATAAAATTGCCGCCGCCACTGCATTTCGGGACGGATGTTTAATGGCCGACCCCGTTATGCTGGAACCGATCATGATGGTAGATATCATCACTCCCGGCGAGTTTATGGGGGATGTTATCGGAGATATCAATGCCCGACGCGGGGAAATACAGGCCGTCAATCCCAAAGGACCGGTTTCTGAAATCAAGGCCAAAGTCCCGCTCAAAGCCATGTTTGGTTACTCAACCGATCTGCGGTCCGCAACCCAGGGACGTGCTGTATTCACAATGATTTTTGCGGAGTATAATAAAGCATAGAGCCCGGAGATCTTCCAGCGTCTCAGACCTGATATGTGAAGGGAGGGGCGATTGAGAACAGGCAAACAAAACACCATCATTGATCTGACAAAACCAATGGATTCATTATTTGTTCCGTTTTCCAGCGGACTATATCGTGATCCACCCCTCGAAATCTCACAATGGAGTACAATTCAAAACCAAGGATTTCGTGTATTCCGCCTGTCCATGGGAACACAGAGCGGCACGCATATCGATGCGCCTGCCCATTTTCTGGATGATGGAGCCGGTCTGGAGTCACTGTCTCCTGTTGAGTTTATCGGAGATTACTATTTGATGAACCTGAAGAGCAGCGTGACTTTATCCGATGTCACCGGAATGCTCACGTCTTATCATGATGAGAAGATCATCTTTCTTAAGACACCTTTTAATGAGTGTGCGGAGCTGTCCCTGGAGGCGCTGCAAAAGATCCTATCCCTGCCTCCGGTCCTGCTGGTCCTGTCCGGTAAAGTTGTCGTGAAAGGTTCGGCGCCTCTTATGTTTTACCGAATCATAGCGGAATCGTCTAAATTTCTTGTAGAGGATTTGGACCAGAGCAAAACAGATGGTCTTCCCGATACAGGCGAGTTGTATGTCTTCCCGCTGAAATTGGTTGGTGTTAGCGGATCACCCTGTAGGGTTCTTGCGCGTGTTGCTAGAGCTTTAGGGCCATGAGAGAATTATCAGTTCGAAATGAAGTCAAATCAGGAAAGGCAAAGATGAAGATGAAAAATAAAATAAACCGGGACTATCAGGCATTGGAAGATGATTTCACCTCAACATTTATTCATGAACTTATGCCGGGTATCCTGCATAATTTTGCCAATCCTTTAAATACCATAATGGGACGTTCAAGGCTTTTACAGAGGCGTTTGGATAATTCTGTCAATAAACTGCGTGACGCATATCCTGAAGCCGCAGAAGCGCTGAACGATGAATGGGACCGTATTCAAAACGATGTCCGTTCCATTAATAAGGAATCTGACTCCTTTTATGAATTGTTCAGGGATGTATCCGGAAAGTTTTATGCCCTGACATGCAAGGAGAAGGATAGAATCAATCTTTCTCAATTGCTGGCAGCTGAAATGCGTTTTGCGAATTTCTACCTTGAATTCAAGCATCATATTGATAAAGAAATACGACTGGATATGGAAACACCTGATCTTAAGGCCAACAAGAACGAACTGTCATTGGTATTCTGGAGGTTAATCCGCTTTGCCATGAGCAGAGCCTTGGAAAGTGAACAAAAAGGATTTTTCCTGGAAGCAAATCACGATCAACGCAACATTGTTGTATTGATGAAATATTCGGGAAAGGCCATGCCGGGGGAAACCGTCAAATTTTTGAATCAATATCCGCAAACTTGGGATGTCAAACCGCCATCAGTAAAGATGGAAAAAGGAGTATTGCACGCGATTACCGTCCTGAAAACATATTCAGCGCTTGTCCGGTTTTCCACAGAAGATAATTTGAACGTAATGTCCGTCTCTATCCCCGTTAACGAATAATTGAAAATCTGTTAGGCCTCAAGAACAAAAAAACCGGGCAGCCAGGAACGGATATTAAAAGGGGCATAATGCATTTTGAGCAACAAATGCGACTATGCCCCTTCTGATGTATTACTCTAACGAAAAAAGGATGTTCGTTCTTTTATTACTCGACTTTTTTCACAGCTTTTTTAACTTTTTTGACTTTTTTGACTTTTTTGACGGGTTTTTTCTCGGTTTTCACATCCGCTGCTTGCGCCGCTTTTGGTTCAGATGCTTTCTCAACTTTTGTATCAACTGCTTTTTCGGTTTTTACGTCAGCTTTTTTCTCAGCTTTACCTGCTGCTTTTGTGCCTGTGAAATCACCGTTGCCCTGACCGGCAAAATCAATCGTGCCTTTCATGCTGTTTCCGGCAAAGGTTCCTGTGTAGGTGATAAACTGGCCGCTCTGAGGGATTTTCATCGTAAAACTGTTGCCGTCAACGCTGCCTTTTACAGGAGCTTCACCAAAGGTGCCCTTGTAATGTCCGGTTAATTTTTTACCATCCTGCTTCAATTTGAATTCAGGAGTTCCGGAACCCATTGGAGACGTGACTTTCAAATTCCATGTGCCGTCTAAATCAGCGGCCTGAGCAAACGATGCACCGACAACAAGACCAAAAACTACCAAAAATGCAATTACGAAATTAATTTTTCTCATAAATCCCTCCTGTTTTTTAAGTTATTGTACTGCCAAAGGGAAGCGATTGTCAAGGGTTGTGTGAAGAAATGTGTGAAGAAA
>CAZXIP010000009.1:14856-21883 GCA_964640755.1 uncultured Smithella sp.
TGTGTGAAGAAATGTGTGAAGAAAATTTCTAAGGTATTTTATTGCATGAGTGATGCCGGAAAAGTCACTCTTCGCCTTTGAATAGAGATGGTTACTTTTACGTTTGAAGGTTCTGGTCAAGTATCCAATCTTTTAGAGCCTGAGATGATTTCCTGGCATATTCAAGATGCTTTTCCTTTTTTTTCATTCGTTTTACAGGTAGCTTTTCAAGAATGCCAAAATTGATGTTCATGGGCTGGAAGTTTTGCCGTGATTCGTCGGAGGTAATATAATGTGCGAGCGAACCGATGGCCGTGGATGCGGGAGGGGGCTTAATCGGTTTCTTTTCAAGAATTGATGCTGCGGATAATCCTGCCAGAAGTCCCATGGCAGTTGATTCCATGTAGCCTTCCACGCCTGTGATTTGACCCGCAAAAAAAATGTTCGGGTTAGTTTTGAGTTGAAGTGAGGGTGTTAACAGGGAAGGGGAATGGATGTATGTATTGCGGTGAATGCTTCCCAGGCGCGCGAATTCAGCGTATTCGAGACCGGGAATGAGACGGAAAATTCGTTCCTGCTCAGGCCAGGTGAGCTTGGTTTGAAATCCAACCATGTTATACAGCGTGCCGGAAGAATTCTCCCGGCGCAGCTGAACGACAGCGTAAGGCATGGTGCCCGTGCGCGGATTGATTAAGCCCACTGGTTTCATCGGCCCAAAAGCCAGGGCATCATGACCCCGGGCAGCCAGAACTTCTATGGGCAGACAACCTTCAAAATGTTTTATTTTTTCAAAATTTCTGGCTGAAACCTTTACTCCCTCCAGCAATTCATGGATGAACGTTTTATAGTCATCTTCAGTAAGAGGGCAGTTCAGATAATCCGGGGTTCCCTTATCATAGCGCGACGCCAGATAAACTTTTTCCATATTGATGGAATCGGCATTGACGATAGGAGCGATGGCGTCATAGAAATATAAATAGGCATCGCCCAACATCACTGAAATGGCCCGGGCAAAAACATCAGAGGTTAAGGGTCCCGTGGCGATGATTGTGGTGGCACCCCCGGGGATCTCGGTGACTTCCTTCCGGATCAGCTCGAAATTATTTTGTTGTAAAAGTATATTTTCCACAGTGCGGGCAAATTCAGTGCGGTCAACGGCCAGTGCGCTTCCTGCAGCAACGGCTGTTTGATCGGCGGCAGACATTATGAGAGAATTGAGAGTGCGCAGTTCCTGCTTGAGCAAACCAGGAGCGCTGTCAGGATTGTTGGATTTTAAAGAATTGCTGCAAACCAGTTCTGCAAGGTGTTCTGTTCTGTGTGCGGGGGAAAATCGCTGAGGTTTCATTTCAAAAAGACACACCGCATGGCCGCGGCGCAAAAGCTGCCAGGCGGCTTCACAGCCGGCAAGTCCTCCGCCGATAATATTGACTGCTGATTTCATAAACGAAGCCCCCATTTCCTGAACAAGGCATATCACCGGGTGAACTCAAGATCAACAGAGGTTTAATGTTGGAATGGCCGTCAAGATTGCGATGATGTCGAAGTATAAGCGAAGGTCATGGCCGGAGCATGCCGGCCTGCTGGTCAGGCTATAGGTCATGAAGCGAGGACATCTTAGCAATACGTCAGGATCATTCACAGAAGATCATGCCTGTGGTTCCGATGGTTTATTCCTTGGTATCTTTTTGATGTTTTTGCATTCGGGGTAACCGGTGCATCCCAGGAACTGGCCAAAGCGCCCACGCTTAACAGCCATCGGTTTGCCGCACGAGTCGCAGACTTCATCTGTTGCCGGCGCTTCCTGTGCCGATGCCTTGCCGTCCTTGCCCATCTTTTTGATGTTTTTGCATTCGGGGTAACCGGTGCATCCCAGAAACTGGCCGAAGCGCCCACGCTTAACGGCCATCGGTTTGCCGCATAATTCACAAACCTCATCGGTTTTCGGCTCTTCCTGCGCGACAATATCGCCGTTTTCATTCTTTGTTGCGTTCATGGTGTTTTTGCATTCCGGGTAACCAGAGCAGGCAAGAAACTGGCCGAAACGACCCTCTTTGACCTGCATGGGCTTGCCGCATTTATTGCATTTGGTATCCGTTGTTTTTGCCTCCACGTGTTTTACTTTGCCGTTTTCATCATGGGTGAAATTCATGGTATTTTTGCAATCGGGGTAGTTGGTACAGCAAAGGAACCGGCCGTTTTTCCCCCATTTGATGATCATGGGAGCATTGCATTTTTCACATACCAGATCGGTCGGTGTTGATTCTGTCTTTACATTACGCATTTCACTTTTTGCTTTATCCAGCTCGCCTGAAAAGAGTTTGTAGAAATCCTGAAGGGTTTCGACTCGCTTGTTCGTGCCGCTTTCTATGGCATCCAGTTTGTTTTCCATGTCCGCTGTAAATGCCAGATCCAGAACTGTCGGAAAATTTTGAACCAAAAGCTCGGTGACAACCTTACCAAGCTCCGTTGGGAAAAATTTGCCCTTTTCCAGGTGCACATATTCACGGTCCTGAATTGTCGAAAGAATTGCAGCATAAGTGCTGGGACGACCGATACCGTTTTCTTCCAGTTCGCGCACCAGCGACGCTTCCGAAAAACGGGGCGGAGGTTGGGTGAACTTCTGCTGTGTGTCAAGCTTGAGCAGGGTTAATTTTTCCTTTTCTTTTAATGCCGGCAGAAGCTTGTCCACTCCGTTTTCTTCTTCTTTATCATCCTTGCCTTCGGTGTAGACGATAGTAAATCCGGGGAATTTCAGTACCTGTCCCTGAGCACGGAAAATGCAATCGGCACCGGCTATGTCGATGGTTGTCTGATCAAAGATTGCCGGATTCATCTGGCTGGCGACAAAGCGGTTCCAGATGAGCTGGTAAAGTCTGAACTGTTCGTTTGTCAGGTATTCTTTGATGTCCTGCGGCTTATGGGACATGCTCGAAGGACGGATGGCTTCATGCGCGTCCTGCGCCTTTTGTGTGTTCTTATAAGCATGAGACTTATGCGGCAGATAGTCAGATGAATAATTTTCTTTAATATAATCGCGCACAGCGGTCAGTGCCTCATCAGCAATGCGATAAGAGTCCGTTCTCATGTATGTGATGAGACCCACGGAGCCTTCTTTGCCCAGTTCAATACCTTCATATAACTTTTGAGCGACGCTCATGGTTTTCTTTGCTGAGAATCTCAGCCAGCGGGAGGCTTCCTGCTGCAGCTTGCTTGTGGTGAAGGGGGGAAGGGCAGAACGTTTGAGTTCTTTTTTCTCCAGTTTTTCTATAATAAAAGACGCTTTTTTAATTTCAGCCGCCAGCTTTGCAGATTGCTCACCGCTTATGACCTTTGCCTTTTTGCCGTCAATTTTTATAAGTTTCGCTTCAAAAGGTGGTGGTTGACTGCCTTCAAACTGTGCCACCAGATTCCAGTATTCCTCAGGCACAAATTTGCTGATTTCGTCTTCTCTTTCACAAATGATACGCACGGCAACAGATTGCACGCGGCCCGCGCTCAGGCCTCTTTTAACTTTATCCCATAAGACGGGACTGATCTGATAACCAACCAACCGGTCCAGAATCCGGCGAGTTTGCTGTGCCTCGTATTTATCGAAATCAAGCTGTTGAGGATGACTGATGGCATCCAGAACGGTGTTCTTTGTTAAATCGTTAAAGAGAACCCGATAGATTTTTTTATTTTTTTTCGCGCCAATTACATCTGCAATATGCCAGGCAATCGCTTCTCCCTCACGGTCAGGGTCGGGCGCCAGATAGATATTTTCAGCGGTCTTTGCCGCTTTTTTCAATTCATCAATTGTTTTCTTTTTGCTGTCAATAACATGATAGGTAGGCTGAAAATCTTTTTCAAGATCAATGCCCAGCGTTTTCTTCGGCAGGTCTTTAATATGCCCCATGGAAGCGACAACATTGAAATCCTTGCCAAGAAATTTTTTTATGGTTTTAACTTTTGTTGGAGATTCCACAACAATTAACGAATTTGACATATCCGCTCCTTTATAATTCGCCGCCCCTATAGACGGAAGAATTCATTTTGTAAAGAACTTATTTTTTCAACGAAAAATATTTTCCCGGATGTTGATCAATAATTCCCTTTAATTCCAATGTGATCAGCATGCTTGACACTTCAGCGGGAGGCAGACCCGTAACGGCGATAATATCATCGGCATGGATTACTTTTTGAGACAGAGTTTTCAAAATATCCTTGAAGGGAGGAGTGAGGGTCTCAATATTTTTTTCCATGTCTTTCTCTAAAAAAGCATGGGGAAAAATCTCCTGCTGCCTCTGTATGGGTTGGACGGATGGTCTTTCCAGCTGAGGAAGAACATCTTCCAGAATATCATCGATTGAATCAATGAGTTTCGCTCCCTGTTTAATCAGGCTGTTTGTGCCGCGGGAATGAGCAGAATCGATAGCTCCGGGAATTGCGAAAACGTCGCGCCCCTGTTCTATTGCCAGTGAAGCCGTGATCAGGGACCCGCTTTTCTCTCCCGCTTCAATAACCAAAACACCATAAGATATGCCGCTGATGATCCGGTTGCGCGCGGGAAAATGATAAGGGATTGGCTGCGTGCCCGGTGGATATTCCGAAACGACCGCACCGTTTTGAGAAATGGAATCAAATAATTTTTTGTTTTCCAGAGGATATATCACATCCAGACCGTTGCCCAGAACGGCTATTGTGTTTCCCCGGGCGGCAAGCGCGCCGCGATGGGCACAGGAATCAATGCCACGTGCCATACCGCTGACAATGGTGATCCCTCTCAAGGCCAGTTCCCTGCTCAGCCTGTCTGTTGTATATCTGCCATAGGCAGTGGCATTCCTTGAGCCGACAATCGCAACAGGAATCATGTCTTTGGGCAAATGGCCCAAAACATACAAAAAAGCAGGGCGGTCGAAAATGTTCAGAAGGTTAGCGGGGTAGCGTTCATCTAACCAGGTGATAATGTCAGCACCCATTTTATCAAGCAAATCCATCTGCCTGCGTATTTGATCCCAATCTTTAAATGCTGAAATGGCCAAAGCGCTGTTTTTGCTTATTCCGGCTATTCCCGAAAAATCGTCAACCGCCGCCGAAAAAACATTGGCCGGAGAACGGAAATGTTTCAGGAGCGGTCCAAAAGACGCATTGCCGATTCCATCGATGGATTTCAGGGCCATCCAGTATTTTAAATCATCATGAATCATCGGATAATAATTTGAAAGGTGTCTATTTCAGCTCCCGTAAATAACGGGTTTTAAAAATTGGGACGAACGTTACATCTTCTGTATCTGCTCTGTCAAGTATTTTAAAAATATTGCTAAAAATTAATCTTTGAGCTAGTAAAACTAAATAAATTATCTGAGGGAGCCATGTTTAATAAAATTACATTTCTTTTAGCAACATTGGTGTTTGCGGGCATCTGTTGTTGTCATGCTTTTGCGCTGAACGGTTCAGATTACAAGACCGGTAAGCTTATCCTGTCTGAAAAAACCGATGAAGAACAGCGTCCAGTCTTCAGGATTACGCCCCGGGAGCTTGATCTGGGGTCCGTTAAACCAGGGGAAACGGCTTTTGGAGAATTTCATTTAAACAATGTTGCTCCCGGAACGCTGGATTGGTCCATGTCCTGTCCGGATGACTGGGAAAGCACCGGTGATCGTGTAATCAATGGTGTGACATCCGATGCAGGAGACAACCTTCATGTGGAGTTATCCATCGCAGAGAATATCGGGAGTCTTTTTACTGCCAGAGCTCAAATTTCAAATTATCGGGCTGTGATGAAAATGGAAAGTGCTGGGCAGGAACTCATCTGCCACAAAGACGTCAAATCAGGCGCATTTCGAAACTCTCTCCGGCTGACCTCAACAGGAGGTAAAAGAACAGTCTTTGTAAATTTTGGAATTCACATGCTGCAGGATAATCCGCTCATCAGCTTAAATCCGCAGCGTTTGGATTTTGGAATGCATCTACCCGGGAAAATCATATCAAAAAAAATTGAACTGACCAATAAAGGCAAGGAGATTTTGCGATGGTCCGTTGTCATGCCGAAAGCCGTAGCTGTTTCATTTCTGAAGGAATTGCAGAATGGCAGATTCTTCTCTTTTCACAATGAAGGACTTCCGGAGAAAGGTCAGTATTTCACTCCCGAACATTTAAAGGATTCCATGGAAGTGATCGGAGAATGGATTGAAAGTAAAGGATATCCCTTAAGCAAAGGGATGGCAAGTGCCGTTAAATTCCGGTTTAATGGAACCGGATGTAGCGTTTTCATGAAATCCTATACGGAAAACAGTGGCTGTTCGATATATCTGGATGATATCCTGCTAAAACTTCCTGACATGTCGTCCGGTCAAGGGGAAAAGAAAGAATTGGTGATTGCGGAAGGTTTGCGAAACGGACCTCATTCCATTACCATCGTTAGCAGGGAAGGCGGCCTGGAATTGGAAGGTGTTAAGGTATTCGGGAAAGAAATTATTCAGGGCCCAAGAGGTTGGATAACCGTTTATCCGAACTCAGGTAAAACCTTGAGCGAAACCGATTACGTTAATGTTCAGCTGAATACTTCTAATGTTGCGCCGGGCTCTTATGGTGATCAAATTGTCTTTAAATCAAATTCCGGAGAAGAAAAAGCATCCATATTTATCGATGTGCTTCCTGAAGTGACGCAAAAAAGCATGGATGTTTATTTATATTCAAAAGATCTTGACTACGTCCTCACCTTAAATAACCATGTTGAAATGGCAACCCTGATAAAAAACGGCTATGTGAAGGAGGGGATAGCCTTTCGGCTTTTTTCTCCGGAAACCCCCGGAACGGCAGGTTTTTACCGATGGTATAATCCTGTACTGAAGGACCATTATTACCACTATGACCGGTCGGGTGGTGGGAAAAGACTTGACGGTTATTTCTTTGAAGGATCGATTGGCAATATTGCCACCTCCAGAATGAAAAGTACAAGAGAATTGTATCGCTGGGTCAATCCGTCAACAGGCAGGCACTATTATTCCACTGACACCCGGGCTGCAACCGGTGTCAGAAAAGGGTATCGTTTTGACGGTATTGCAGG